>NZ_AZSJ01000003.1:600000-757500 GCF_000516555.1 Afipia sp. P52-10
CCAACATTCTTGCGGCTCATCTCCGGTGCATTCACAAAACGCCGGATCTCATGCGCGGATCGAAGCAACCGAGCGGACCATGGTTGCTGACGGACCCGCATGTGCAGCCGACGGAGGAAATTAATTGCTCGCTTCGGATGGTTTCTCCCGGCGAGATCCAGCTCCGGAGAAGAACCATGCCGCCGTCGCAACCCGTCCTTGCTAACAGCCCGCCGGACCACGTCGACGTCAGCGCCGACCGGCGGCAACTCGAGATCACTCTCGATACCGGCCGGACGGTCGACCTCGACGCAGCCGGCCTGCGCGCCGCCTGCCGCTGCGCTCATTGCGTTCGTGCCCGCATCGACAACGCATTTCCGAGCACATTCGAGGGCGTGACCATCGATCGGCTCGTTCCAATGGGGCATTACGGCCTCAACATTGCTTTCTCCGATGGTCACGCGCGCGGCATCTTCCCATGGTCGTATCTCGCCACACTCGAATCCACCGAACAGGTCGCGCGTGCGCATCCCGACCGCTAGAGGAATACCATCCGAACTCTCCGCATAGGTCCGCTGAACTCCCTTGCGCTGCTCCAGGTGACCGATGTTGGATCGGCCCCGCTTAGGGCGTCATAAACCTGTCGTGCAAAATGAGTCTATCACCGCCAGGCAGGGGCTTAGAGCGAGACATCCGTAGATAGCGGTGATCCGACGCCTCCCCAGGGAGCGGCATGTCCTGCACCGTTTCTGCTGCGCGCCGCATCAGAATGGCCGATTGACTTGCCTCAATCCTTCTGCGCACGAGACACGGCATGAACCTCCGCATGACATCGCCTCTGGTGCTGGGTCGGTCCATCCTTCCCAATCTCTGGGATGTGATGGCTCTCGTCCTCATTCTGGGCGGCTTTGTCCTGATGGCGTATGCGGCGGAGCAAACAAACGCGCCGCTTGCGGCCCTCGACTTTCCACCCGTTTCGCTCGATCCGGCCAACCTGCCGGAATACGCCCTGCGTACGATGCTGCGCATGCTAACGGCGATGGTGGTTTCGCTGGCTTTCGCGGTCCTCTACGCGACCTTGGCCGCCAAGAGCCGGCGAGCGGAAATGGTCCTGATTCCGATTCTGGACATCCTTCAGTCCGTTCCCATCCTCGGTTTTCTCACCTTCACAGTGCTGTTCTTCATGGGGTTGTTTCCCGGCCGAGTTCTCGGCGCTGAACTGGCCGCGATCTTTGCGATCTTCACGAGCCAGGCCTGGAATATGGCCTTCAGCTTCTATCAGTCGCTACGTAACGTGCCAAAGGATCTAGAGGAGGCCTGCAAGAGCTTTCACCTCACTGGCTGGCGGCGGTTCTGGCGTCTCGATGTGCCTTACGCCATGCCGGGCCTCATCTGGAACATGATGATGTCGATGTCGGGCGGATGGTTCTTCGTGGTCGCATCCGAAGCGATCGCGGTGGGCGACACCACCGTCAGCCTGCCGGGCATCGGCGCCTATGTCGCCCTAGCGATCAAGGAACAGAACCTCACCGCGGTCGGCTATGCGCTGCTGGCGATGTTCATCGTCATTCTGTTATATGATCAGCTCTTGTTCCGACCGATCGTCGCCTGGGCCGACAAGTTCCGATTTGAACAGACTGCCTCCACCACCGAACCGAGCTCCTGGGTCCTCGACATCTTTCGAAGGACCAAGATTTTGCGCGCGCTCGCGAGCGCATGCCGGCGCGGGTTGTCGTCGTTGCTCTCGCTTCATCTGCCGGTTGCATGGTTGCCGCGACTAAGGCTACAGCTGCCTCGCGTTGCAGCCGATCGCAGGTGGATCGATGGCGTCTGGCTCGCGCTCATTCTCGCGATCGTCGCATTCGCAGCTTGGAAGGTCATCGCCTATCTGGGAGCCACGCTGACGCTGGCGGACGCCGGCGATGCCGCACTGCTCGCAGCAGTGACCCTGACGCGTGTGGTCATTTTGATGATCATCGCCAGCCTGATCTGGATTCCAATCGGTGTCTGGATCGGGTTACGGCCGCGATTGGCAGAAAGGGTTCAACCGCTCGCACAGTTTCTCGCGGCCTTTCCGGCCAACATCGCTTTCCCGGCTTTCGTCGTTCTGATTGTCCACTACGGCCTGAACGCCAACATCTGGCTGTCGCCGCTGATGATCCTCGGAACGCAGTGGTACATCCTCTTCAACGTCATCGCCGGCGCAAGCGCCTTCCCGAGCGACCTGAAGGAAGCCGGGCGAAGCTTTCACGTCACCGGCTGGCGCTGGTGGCGCCACGTCATCCTGCCGGGAATATTCCCTTACTACGTGACCGGAGCCATCACCGCCTCGGGCGGATCATGGAATGCCAGTATCGTCGCCGAGGTCGCGAGCTGGGGCGACACCAGGCTCAGCGCGACAGGCATCGGCGCCTATATCGCGCAAGCCACGGAAACAGGCGACTTCCCCCGCGTGTTGCTCGGCATCTGCGTCATGTGCATCTTCGTGACACTGTTCAACCGGCTGTTCTGGCGACCGCTCTATGCCTACGGTGAGCGGCATCTCCGGCTTGGCTGACCAGCAATGAGGCTTGTTATGCAAGGAACCGTCCCCTCCGACGTCCTTGTCGATGTCCGTCAGGTCGGACGAAGCTTCCTGAAAGGAAGCGGTGAAGACCTGCTGGTTCTCGACAAGGTCGATCTGACCATTCGCTCCGGCGAGATCGTCGGTCTGCTCGGCCGTTCCGGCTCGGGCAAATCGACCCTGCTCCGGATCATCGCCGGCCTTCTCACCTCGTCGACCGGCACCGCGACCTACCATGGCCGACCGATCGAAGGCCCGCCGCAAGGCGTTGCGATGGTGTTCCAGTCGTTCGCGCTATTCCCCTGGCTCACAGTGCTGGAGAACGTCGAGTTCGGCCTGGATCCAAAGAGCATTGATCGTGGCGAACGCCGCAAGCGAGCGCTGGCCGCGATCGACCTCATCGGCCTGGACGGATTCGAATCCGCCTATCCGAAAGAACTTTCCGGCGGCATGCGCCAACGCGTCGGCTTTGCACGGGCGCTCGTGGTGCATCCGGACCTGCTGCTGATGGACGAACCTTTTTCGGCCCTCGACGTCCTGACCGCCGAGACCTTGCGCACGGACTTGATCGATCTGTGGATGGAAGGACGTCTGCCTATCAAATCGGTGCTGATGGTAACGCACAACATCGAAGAAGCCGTCCTGATGTGCGATCGAATCCTGGTGTTCTCATCCAATCCAGGGCGTGTCGCGGCCGAAATCAGGATCGATCTACCGCATCCTCGCAATCGCCTCGATCCGAAGTTCCGTCAGCTGGTGGACAATATTTACGCGCGCATGACGCAACGAGCGGAGGCGCCGGCGACTGCGAGCGAAGGTCCGCACGAAGCGAGCGTCGGTACGATCCTCAACCATGTCTCGTCCAACGTTCTGTCCGGACTGATCGAGGCTCTCGCCGGACCGCCGTATGACGGACACGCCGACCTGCCCGTTCTCGCCGCAATCCTGCAGATGGAAGCGGACGAACTGCTTCCCCTCGGCGAGGCTCTTCAGTTGCTGCGATTCGCACAATTGCGTGAAGGCGATCTGATCCTGACCGAGGCAGGCAAGCTGTTCGCGTCAATGGACACCGACGGTCGCAAGAAGCTGTTTGCCGAGCATCTGATGGCCTACGTCCCCTTGACCGGTCTGATCCGGCGCGTCTTGGATGAACGCCCCACGCACACGGCGCCTGCGGCGCGCTTTCGCAACGAGCTCGAAGACTACATGTCGGAAAGCTATGCGGACGAGACGTTGGAGACCATCATCTCCTGGGGCCGCTATGCGGAGCTGTTTGCCTATGACGAGCAAACAGAGCTGTTCAGTCTGGAAAATCCAGGATGATGATTGCCGCTCTTCGGCATCCCTGATCTCGCAATCCCGATGCGCAGCCTCACTCTGCCGATGGCTGCCCAGACGCCGGATCAACTTCGCGAGATGTCCACCACGCCAACCGAAACCTGACGCCGGCTTCCATCGCGGACCACGGTTAAATCGACGGTCGCGTCGAGCTTGGTCTGCTCGAGGACGTCGGTGAGATCCGCCAGCCGTCGGACCGGCTTTCCGTTCACGGCAACGATAACGTCGCCAATGGCTCCTGCCCCAAGATCCACTCCGCGCAAGCCGACACGGTCAGCCGGCGAACCAGGGACAACGCGAACGATTACGATCCCCTCCACGCCAAGCCGGGCCGCAACCGCCTCACTCGCGGCGACGATACCAATTCCCGGTGTCGGCACCCGGCCTGTGCGGATCAACTCCGGAACGACGCGGTTGACGATGTCGACCGGGATAGCGAAACCAATACCGGCATTGGTCCCGGATGGCGACAGGATCGCCGTGTTGACGCCGATCAGCCGTCCGGCCGAATCGAGCAACGGACCACCGGAATTGCCGGGATTGATCGCCGCATCGGTCTGTATCACCCCGGCAACCTCGCGGCCGCCCGCCGTCGGCATACGACGCTTCAATGCGCTGATGATGCCCGTCGTCAGCGACTGATCGAGGCCAAACGGATTACCGATCGCAAAGACCGCCTGTCCCACCTTCAGGTCCGTCGAAGAGCCGACCGCCACTGGCGGCGGCAGCGAGCTGCCGCCAATGCGCACGACGGCAAGATCGTAGTTCGATGCGCGTCCTACCACATCGGCGCGCATCACCTGTCCGGATGCGGTGCGGATCACGACGCGGTCACTGGTACCGACCACATGCGCGTTGGTGACGATATTGCCTGCATCGTCCCAGACGAAGCCCGTGCCCGTTCCAACCTGCTCGGAGTCCCGTCCGTCACCGTTCTCGGACAACGAATTCGCGTGCGGAACGACGACCTGTACGACCGACGGCGAAACGCGTTCGAACAAGGCGACGGCGGTCTGCTCGAAATCGGCGAGCGCTCCTCGCGGAGCAATCACTCGCGGCTCGGACGCCGCCAAGAACACCTGCCTGATTTGCGGCTGCAGCAGCAGAAGTCCGCCAACAATGACGATCGCGACGAGAAGAGCACGAACCGGATTGCGCATCACTGTCATCTAGGACGTTATCTTGTATTTGGAAGCGGCACAGAAACACCGATCACCGAATTGCAAATCGCGAATTGTTGCCGATATCAGCCTTGGCGGAGCAATCCGCGCGCATATGTTTCGTTCAAGATGCTTGCGCACCAATATTGTGCAGCGAAAGCGCGCAAATTTTGCAACGGAAGTAAGACGGGACAAGATGACGCTGCACAATGTCGTGCATGCATACCGCAATTTCGATCATCGCCCCTTGGCGATGAGCAACTTTTGCACACATTGCTTGTTAATTAACCGAGTTCTGCTCGCCTTGTGCGTTGCACAATCGCCCCGCAAGGCGTCCAATCTGGTCAAAGTGCCGATGCTGATTCGCGTTCGGTCGCTCCAGATGTTGCGGATGCCGAGTGCCGATCAACCGGCCCGACCTGACAAGGAGAGGACCATGTACAACGATGCTCTGTTCAACGCGTTCGCCCGATCGTTCGAGGCGCGAAGCGAGACAGACATGTCGATGTCGGATTATCTCGAAGCGTGTCGCGACGATCCAATGCGATACGCGAATGCAGCGGAACGACTGCTAGCAGCCATCGGCGAGCCGCAGATGATAGACACGGCCAAGGACCCGCGCCTTGGCCGTATCTTTTTGAACCGGACGATGCGCATCTATCCCGCATTCGCCGGCTTCTACGGCATGGAAGAGACGATCGAACGCATCGTTGCGTTCTTCCGGCACGCGGCGCAGGGACTCGAAGAGCGGAAGCAGATCCTCTATCTGCTCGGCCCTGTCGGCGGCGGCAAATCCTCCCTCGCGGAACGCTTGAAATCGTTGATGGAGGTCCATCCGATTTACGTGCTGAAAGCGGGCGACGAACTCAGCCCCGTCTTCGAAAGCCCGCTCAGCCTGTTCGATCCCGAAACCTTGGGGCCGATGATCGAGGAGCGTTACGGCATTCCGCGCCGGCGCCTGACCGGGCTGATGAGCCCGTGGTGCTACAAGCGCCTTGAATCCTTCGGCGGCGATATCTCACGCTTCCGCGTGGCGCGCATTCAGCCGTCGCGGCTGCGGCAGATCGGTATCGCCAAGACCGAACCCGGCGACGAGAACAACCAGGACATCTCGTCCCTGGTCGGCAAGGTCGATATCCGCAAGCTCGAAACCTTCGCGCAGAACGATCCCGACGCTTACAGCTACTCGGGCGGCCTGAACCGGGCCAACCAGGGCATTCTTGAATTCGTCGAGATGTTCAAGGCGCCGATCAAGATGCTGCATCCGTTGCTGACCGCGACGCAGGAAGGCAACTACATCGGCACTGAGAACATCGGCGCCATTCCCTTCACCGGCATCATCCTCGCCCACTCAAACGAATCCGAGTGGCAGAGCTTCAAAGCCAACAAGAACAACGAAGCCTTCATCGACCGCATCTGCGTCATCAAGGTGCCGTACTGCCTGCGTGTCACCGAAGAACAGAAGATCTACGAGAAGTTGATCCAGGGGTCTGAACTCGCCAACGCGCCATGCGCACCAGCGACGTTGCAGGCGCTGGCACGCTTCTCGGTTGTATCGCGGCTGCGCAAGCACGAGAACTCGACGCTGTTCGCGAAAATGCGGGTGTATGACGGCGAAAGCCTGAAGGAATCCGACCCGAAGGCGCGCAGCGTTCAGGAGTATAAGGATGCAGCCGGGGTCGACGAAGGCATGGATGGCGTCTCGACACGCTTTGCCTTCAAAGTCCTTGCCGCGACGTTCAACCACGACACGGCTGAGGTCGGCGCCGACCCAGTACACCTGATGTACACGCTCGAACAGGCCATTCGCCGCGAGCAACTGCCTGAAGAAACCGAGAAGCGCTATCTGGAATTCATCAAGGCCGATCTCGTACCGCGATATGCCGAATTCATCGGTCACGAAATTCAGAAAGCATACCTGGAGTCGTACGCCGATTACGGTCAGAATCTGTTCGATCGCTATGTCGATTACGCCGACGCATGGATCGAGGACCAGGACTTCAAGGACCCGGACACGGGCCAACTCATGGACCGCGAATTGCTCAACCAGGAGCTGACCAAGATCGAGAAGCCGGCGGGGATTGCCAATCCGAAGGACTTCCGCAACGAGGTGGTCAAGTTTTCGCTTCGGGCCCGTGCACAGAACAATGGCAAGAATCCATCGTGGACCAGCTACGAGAAGATCCGCGAGGTGATCGAAAAGCGGATCTTCTCGCAAGTCGAGGATCTGCTGCCGGTCATATCGTTCGGGTCGAAGAAGGACGGCGAAACCGAAAAGAAGCACGGCGAATTCGTCGCCCGGATGGTCGAACGCGGCTACACTGAACGTCAGGTCCGCCGTCTCGTTGAATGGTACATGCGCGTCAAACAGGCGGGCTGACAGCAACGCGGAAACGTTCATGCATATTGTCGATCGCCGGCTGAATCCGAGCAGCAAGAGTCTCGAGAATCGGCAACGCTTCCTGCGTCGGGCCAAGGCGCTGGTCCAGGATGCGGTCAAGAAGTCCTCACAAGACAAGGACATCAAAGATGTCCTCGAAGGCGCGGAAGTCAGTATCCCGCTCGACGGCATGCATGAACCGCGGTTTCATCGGGAAGGCGGCAAACGCGATCTGGTCCTTCCCGGAAACAAGAAGTTCGTGGAGGGCGACATGCTGCCCCGCTCGGGTGAAGCCAGCGGCAGGCCGCGCGACCCAGGGGAAGGCGATAGCGAAGATAGCTTCCGCTTCGTCTTGACCAAGGAAGAGTTTGTCGACCTGTTCCTCGACGATCTCGAGCTTCCTGATATGGCCAAGCGCAGACTTGCGGAAGCCGAGCAGGACGGCATCCGCCGTGCCGGCTACATGACGTCGGGGTCGCCCGCGAACCTCGCGGTTGGGCGCACCGTCCGCCTTGCGATGGCTCGCCGGGTCGCCCTGGGGCGGCCGACACGCATGGCGATCGCCGAACTTGAAACGGAACTGCTCGATTGCACCGACGAGAAGCGTCGTCTGGCGATCCAGGCGGAAATCGAAGCGTTGAAGGCCAAGGCCCGCCGGATTCCCTTCATTGATCCGATCGATATTCGCTATCGCAAGTTCGAACCGACACGGAAGCCTGCTGCGCAGGCCGTGATGTTCTGTCTGATGGACGTCTCGGGTTCGATGACCGAACATATGAAGGATCTCGCGAAGCGCTTCTATATGCTGCTGTACGTGTTTCTCACGCGGCGCTACCGGCATGTCGAAATCGTCTTCATCCGCCACACCGATCACGCCGAAGAGGTCGACGAGCAGACCTTCTTCCATGGCCCGGCCTCCGGCGGCACACTGGTATCGAGTGCGCTGGAAGCCATGCACGCCATCGTTCGGTCGCGCTTCCGTCCGGAAGACTGGAACATCTATGCGGCGCAGGCATCTGACGGCGACAATTCCTATTCGGACAGTGAGCTCACCGGCCGCCTGCTATCCGAGTCCATTCTGCCGGTGACGCAGTTCTTCGCCTATCTCGAAGTGAGCGAAGCCGACAGCGAAATCTTCGGCTCTCCCGATTCTTCGATCTGGTCGCTCTATCAGCGGCTCCGCGCCGACGGCGCTCCCCTATCGATGCGGAAGGTGAGCAGTCGCAGCGAGATTTTCCCAGTGTTTCACGATCTTTTCCATCGCCGCCGAGGACAGGAAAGTATCGTTCCATGAATACAGTATCGTCCGGCTTGTTATTCCACGGCGCCGATTGGGACTTCTCGACGCTTCAGCGCATTCACGACAGCTGCGCCGACATTGCTGTATCCGAACTCGGACTCGACACTTATCCCAACCAGATCGAGGTGATTACTGCAGAGCAGATGCTCGACGCCTATTCCTCCGTCGGTATGCCCCTGTACTATAAGCATTGGTCCTTCGGAAAACATTTCGCCCACCACGAAGCATTCTATCGCAAGGGCCTGCGAGGACTGGCTTACGAGATCGTCATCAACAGTTCGCCCTGCATCTCCTACCTGATGGAGGAAAATACGGCGACGATGCAAACGCTGGTCATTGCCCACGCTGCGTTCGGCCACAATCACTTCTTCAAGAACAACTATCTGTTCAAGCAATGGACCGACGCGGAAGGCATTCTCGACTACCTGAGCTTTGCAAAGAACTATGTCGCGTATTGCGAGGAACGGCACGGACGCGCAGCGGTTGAGAGAACGCTCGACGCGGCACATGCGCTGATGTCGCACGGCGTCGATCGCTATCCGGGCAAGAAGAAACTGGACTTGCCGGGAGAGGAAAAACGCGCGCGTGAGCGGCGCGTCCATGCCGAAGCTTCTTTCAACGAACTGTGGCAGATGGTTCCGACTGGCCCGGCGAAGAGCACGTCGGATCTTGACGTCGAGCGGCGGCGAGCCCTGCTCGGTCTTCCGCAAGAGAATCTGCTCTATTTCCTGGAGAAGTCCGCCCCCCGCCTGCACGCCTGGCAACGCGAGCTCCTACGGATCGTTCGTCACATCGCGCAGTACTTTTATCCGCAGGGCCAGACCAAAGTCATGAATGAGGGTACGGCGACTTATGTTCACTATCGGATCATGAACAGCCTGCATCAGACAGGCCAAATCTCTGATGGAAACTTCCTCGAATTCCTGCAATCGCACACGAATGTCGTCTTCCAACCCGAGTTCGACGATCCACGTTACGCAGGGTTCAATCCGTACGCGATCGGATTTGCGATGATGCAGGACATCGAGCGGATCGTAACAGAGCCGCAAGAAGAGGATCGCGCGTGGTTTCCGGACATCGCGGGAACGGGAGATACGATGGGTGTGCTCCGGCACATCTGGGAGAACTATCGCGACGAAAGCTTCGTCAGTCAGTTCCTCAGCCCGAGCCTGATGCGGCGGATGCGCATGTTCCACCTACACGACGATCCGGAGGAGACGGCCGGCATTCGCGTCGATTCCATCCACGATGAACGCGGTTACCGCCGCATTCGCCGCGCGCTCGCGCGGCAGTACGACATCGGAAGTATCGAACCCAACATCGAGATCGTCGATGTCGACCTCGCCGGAGACAGACGGCTTCTGCTGCATCACACCGTACAGGATGGCGCGCTGCTGAGCGAAGTCGATGCCCGCCGTGTCCTGCAGCATCTGGCCAATCTCTGGAGCTACGATGTGATGTTGCGCGAAATCGATTCGACCGGCACCGTTCTCAAGGAGCACGTCGTCGTGCCGCACCAGATCGCAGCCGCAGCCTAGATGCGCGGGCGCGGCTGCGTCCGGAAGCGGATGCCGCCGTTCTTCACAGTTATGCACTGCCCCAACCTGCACGCCTACGCAGGATCAACGCGCCGCCTTCCAGCCGGCCGGCCAACGCACTCCTGCCTTCCAGCCGCAAAGCCGTGCTGATACACAAACGCAGCAACCGGCTTGTCTCTGACCACGCAAAGGGACATGGCCTTGACGGATAGCCATGGAGGCTCGATGAAGTTCGCGGTCATGGGAGCTGGAGCAGTCGGCTGTTATTTTGGCGCGCTTCTCGCCCGCGCGGGCCACTCCGTTCGCCTGATCGGTCGGCCATCGCATGTCGATGCGATCAATCAGAAAGGCCTGCGCTTTGAAAGCGCGACCTTCACCGGGGATGTGATGGTGGAAGCTACGACGGCGTCCAATGGCGTCGAGGGAGCCGATACCGTCCTCTTTTGCGTCAAATCCGCGGACACCGAGACGGCTGGCCGCACCATGGCTCCCTTTCTCAAGCCAACCGCAACGGTGTTGTCGCTGCAAAACGGTGTCGATAACGCGGAGCGGCTACAAGCAGTGCTGCCGCAGACCGTGATTCCGGCAGTGGTTTATGTGGCCACTGAGATGGCGGGAGTGGGCCACGTCAAGCATCACGGCAGGGGCGAATTGATCATAGGCCTCAGCGCCGCCAGCCGTCGCATTGCCGAAACACTCAATGTTGCTGGAATTCCCACCACGGCCTCTGAACAGGTTCTCAGCGCACTTTGGGTCAAGCTGATCGCAAACTGCTCGTACAACGCGCTGTCGGCGGTGTCGCAACTGCCGTATGGAAAGCTCGTCGCCGTTGACGGTACACGCGAGGTGATCCGCAATATCGTCAACGAGTGTGTCTCGGTCGCTAATGCCGAAGGTATTTCCATCCCAAACGACATCTACGATAAGACGATGACGATCGCAGCCGACATGCCTCATCAATACTCGTCGACGGCGCAGGATATCGTCCGAGGGAAACCAACGGAGATCGATTATCTGAACGGCTTCATCGTCGGCAAAGGCGCACAACGGGCGATCCCGACGCCACTCAATCAGCTGCTCCTGACAATGGTCAAACTGAAGGAAGCGACGAGACAATCGGAATGTTAATGGACGGCGGAGCACGCGCGGTCAATTCGCCTGGAGTCTCCAATCCGGCTGTATCCGCACACCGGCTTTCCCCTGCCGAACATCGGGCCAGGATGTCGTCTGGCGACCCGCCTATGGAGCTCGGCGCGAAAGCAGAGTAGAGATCAAAATATCTTGCTTCATGGGATTGACGTCGATGCTCCAGCGCTCCGCAACCGCCATGGCTGTTGTCGCCAGCCTCCTCCCGACAGCCGTCTGGGGCCAGACGACGAAAGGCGGAGCGCCAGCCGCAGCGCCCGTCAGCGCCGACCCGCAAACCACCACCGCGACCTACGGAGATTGGGTGCTGCGGTGCCAACGCCAAGGGGAAGGCAATCAAGCGGCCAAAGCCTGCGAGGTGGTGCAGTCGCTGCAGCTTCAGGGCCAAACAGCGCCGATCGTGCAGATCGCAATCGGCCGCCCAGCCCCGAAAGATCCGCTCAAGATCGCACTGGTCATCGCGCCCAATGTCTCGTTCCCGAGTTCGCCGCTTCTTGCGGTCGACGAAAAGGACCCACAACCCGCATCGCTGACCTGGCGCAGATGCCTGCCTGGCGGCTGCATGGCCGATGCGGTCATCAAGGACGACATTCTCAAGCGCTGGCGTGCGCAGAACGAGCGCGGCCGCCTCCAGGTCAAGGACGCCGCCGACCGCAATATGGTTCTGCCATTCTCGTTCCGGGGCCTTGCCGAGGCGCTCGACGCGCTCAACAAGAGTTGAGAGGAAGGAAGAGAAACGCCGGTTGTTCGCGGGGCGACCTCGACCTCCATTAATCAGGAATACCGAGAAACGACCGCAACGCAGCGGAAACCTCATCCAGTCTGTCGTGCTGGACCCAATGCGCGGCACCGGCAAAGACCTTTTGTTGCGCCCGCTGAAAATGGCGCAGGATACCGGACTTTTCCGGATCAGGAATCGAACTTTCTCCGCCGCATAAAAACAGCGTCGGCGCCGTGATGCGAGACCACAGGCCGATGTAGTCCTCGCGTCTCAAGCGATATGGCGCCCGCGCTCGCTGATAGGGATCGTATTTCCAGACATAGGTGCCATCGGCCTGCTGTCGCACAGCATAGGTCGCCAGATGCAGCGCCTGCTCGGACGTCAGCCGTTTGTTGTGCGCAGACATCCGTTCGGCCGCTTCCGCAATGGTGCGGTAACGGCGTGCCCTCAGCGTCGATATCCGGTCGAGCTGGGCGATCCAGTCAGCCATCTGCACGTCGATCGTCGCAGAAGGTTCCGGCGGCAGGAATGCACCGTCCAGAATGGCAAGGCGCGAAACCCGCTCCGGATAGGTCCCGGCAAACGCCAGCGAGATCATCCCGCCAAAGGAATGGCCAACAACCACCGTTTCACGTCCCGCTCCAACCAGATGGGTCAGATCGTAAACATGATCGGCGAGGCTGTAGCTGCTCGCTTTCGCCCATTCGGAATCACCATGCCCCCGCAGATCCGGCGCCATGACATGGAAGTACGGCTGCAGCTGCCGGGCGATCGCATCCCAACTGCGGCAATGGTCGCGGCCACCATGAAGCAAGATCAGCGGCGGCGCCGCCTCGTTGCCCCAGTCCGCGTAGTGCAGCCGCAACCCCTGCGACTCGTAGAAATAGCTCTTCGGGGCAGCGATCATGTCGTGGAGCTTGCCGCGTCCAGCTTGTCCTGCGTTTTGGTATCGAAATCGCTGGCGTCGTGCCGCTCGCGCAACTGGCTCTTCGGATCGCCCTGCATGCGATTGACCATGCGCCCGCGTTTGACCGCCGGCCGCTCACCAATCGCATTCGTCCAGCGGTTGACGTGCTTGTAATCCTGCACCTGCAGGAACTCGCCGCCGCCATAGAGCAAGCCCTTTGCCAGCGCTCCGTACCAGGGCCAAATTGCCATGTCGGCGACCGAGTATTCGTCGCCTGCCATATATTCGTGCTCGGCGAGATGCCGGTCGAGCACATCGAGCTGGCGCTTGGTTTCCATCGCGAAGCGGTCGATCGCATATTCGATCTTGGTCGGGGCATAGGCATAGAAGTGGCCGAAGCCGCCACCGAGATAAGGCGCGCTGCCCATCTGCCAGAACAGCCAGTTCAGCGCTTCCGTACGCTTGTCGGGATCCTTCGGCAGGAACGCGCCGAACTTCTCCGCGAGGTAGAGCAGGATCGATCCGGATTCGAACACCCGCCGCGGCTTCGAGCCGCTGCGATCGAGCAGTGCCGGAATCTTCGAATTCGGGTTGATCGCGACAAAGCCGCTACCGAACTGATCACCCTTGCCGATCTCGATCAGCCAGGCATCGTACTCGGCGCCGCGATGACCGAGCGCCAGCAGCTCCTCGAGCATCACCGTCACCTTGACGCCGTTCGGCGTCCCCAGCGAGTAGAGCTGCAGCGGATGCTTGCCGACCGGCAGCTCCTTATCGTGGGTCGGACCTGCAATCGGCCGGTTGATATTGGCGAAGCGGCCGCCACTCTCCTTATTCCATTGCCAAACTTTGGGTGGGGTGTAGGTTTCGCTGCTCATCGGCTCGATCTCTTTCCAAATAGCGCGGCGTCATGGTCGTGTTGGAATGGGATTTGTCGCCCACAATTGCACGATCCGCAACATTTGCTGCGATGAACAACGAAAACTTGCGACAGCCTCATTGACGGGACATCCGGGCTGGATAATGCACTCGCAATTCAGGGGATATAATCATCTGTGATGTTGTGGGCTTCATGGAATTAATTTCCATTAGCCTTGTATCCCGTTAAAATGTCGGCCAGACGCCAAACTGCCCTGGCCCGTGTCGAGTCCTGTTTGCTGCATAACATGCGGACAAGTCTTGCCTTCACGGCCGCGCGACAACGGCCGTCGTTTCGAGGAGGAAGACTTTGAAGCTCGCTTATACCCCCCGCAATACATCCTACGTCCTGAACCCTGGTGACGAGCTGAACGATCTGCGGATGTCGGATGAAGTCCGTCCGCTCTACGATCACGTCCGCAAGTTCATCAAGGAGACGGTCGATCCGATGACGTCGGAGTTTATCCGCCTCGGTCAGAACAAGACTGATCCGTGGAGCTTCGCGCCGGGCCAGCTCGAGGTGCTGCAGAAAGCCAAGGACAAGGCCAAGGCCGAAGGCCTGTGGAACTTCTTCCTGCCCGACGCCCACTCTGGCGAAGGTCTGAAGAACCTCGACTACGCCTATATCGCAGTCGAACTCGGCAAGAGCCCGATGGCGTCCGAGACCATGAACTGCGCAGCTCCCGACACTGGCAACATGGAGGTGCTGGAACGCGTCGGCACCAAAGAGCAGAAGGAGAAGTGGTTGAAGCCGCTGCTCAACGGTGAAATCCGCTCCGCCTATGTCATGACCGAGCCGAACGTGGCCTCTTCGGACGCCAAGAATGTGTCGACCACGGCGAAGCTCGTCGGTGACGAATACGTGATCAACGGCGAGAAGTATTTTATCTCCGGCGCCGGCGACCCGCGCTGCAAAATCATGATCGTGATGGTCAAGACCAATCCCGATGCCCCGCCGAGCAAGCAGCAATCGCAGATCCTGGTCCCGCGCGACACGCCTGGCGTGGAAATCCTCGGCCCGATGCATGTGTTCGGCCACGACCATGCACCACGCGGGCACATGCACATCCGTTTCAACAACGTGCGCGTGCCGAAGGAGAACATGCTGCTCGGTGAAGGCCGCGGCTTCGAGATTTCGCAAGTACGCCTCGGCCCCGGCCGCATCCATCACTGCATGCGCACCATCGGCAAGGCCGAGAAGGCGCTCGACATGATGGTCACGCGCGGCCTCACCCGTCAGGCGTTCGGCAAGCAGATCGCCCATCTCGGCGGCAACCTGCAGATCATCGCGCAGGCCCGCTGCGAGATCGAATCCATGCGGCTGATGGTGCTGAAGGCTGCGAAGGCGATGGACGTGCTCGGCAACAAGGAAGCCCGCGTGTGGGTCAGCATGGTCAAGGCGATGGTGCCGGAGCGCGCCTGCAAGATCATCGACCAGGCGATCCAGATGCATGGTGCGACCGGCATCTCGCACTGGACGCCGCTGGCGGAGATGTATCAGGACGTACGCCACCTGCGATTCGCCGATGGCCCGGATGAGGTGCACTGGATGGTGGTCGGCCGCCACGAACTGAGCATGCAGTAAAGAAGCGAAATCGCGCGGGCCCGGCGCTACGGTGGCATGACGAATGCCGTTGCGCCGGGCCTGCCACGAAGGCAAAACCGCTTGCGCGCCTTCATTGATCGCGCCGCAATAACTTTCCCGTGAAGACGTTTGGGAACTGCGCTTGCTTCCGGCTCTTGCCGCCGGATCAGAGACAATTTCGCTCGTTTCTCAGGCAAATTTAGACATCATTCTTCGCAAGCCGCCGCGATATTGAACAAACCGCGCTGTCCGTCTTTTCCTTGAACGAACTCGGGCCAGCCTTGCGCTGCCGTAGGTTGTGCGACGCACAATCGCCTGCGAAGATCGGCCTCCTCTAACAGAGGCATTCCAACTTTGACAGACACAGGTATCGACCGATGGGTCTCTACGACCCATCGCCCCATGGGTTTTCGCGAGTTCGTGGTTCTCATCGCGGCAATCATGGCTCTCAATCCGCTGGCCATGGACATGATGCTGCCGGCGCTGCCGGAAATCGGCGCGGCGTTCCGGGTTTCAAATGCCAACCACCTGCAAACGGTGCTGTCATTGTTCCTGGTCGGCTTCGGCATCGGCCAACTCGTCATCGGCCCGTTGTCAGACAGGTATGGCCGTAGGCCCGTCCTCTTGGGAGGCATGATCCTCTATGGCATCGCCAGCCTACTGACGCTGGCTGCTCCGAGTTTCGAAACGCTGCTGCTTGCTCGCGTCCTCCAGGGATTGAGCACGTCGGCAACGCGAGTGATCGCAACGTCGGTCGTCCGCGACTGCTATGTGGGACGGCGCATGGCGACGGTGATGTCGCTGGCGCAGATGATCTTCATTTCGGTTCCGGTGCTTGCGCCCTCACTCGGGCAGGCAGTAATGCTCGTGACCAGGGAATGGCACGGTGTCTTCGTCGTTCTGCTGATTTACGGTCTCGGCATCCTGAGCTGGACGGCTTGGCGGATGCCGGAGACGTTGTCGCTTGCGGATCGTAAATCACTCGCTGTCCGTGATGTCCTCGGTTATTTCCGTGAAACCCTGACGAACCGGCAAGCACTCGGCTATGCGATCGCGGCAGGAGCGATCATGGGCACGATGTTCGCCTATGTTTTCTCCGCTCAGCAGATCTTCACGCAAATCTTCGGTCTTGGCCGATACTTTCCCCTCGCCTTTGCAGCCATTGCACTGGGGGTCGCCGTCGCCGGCTTCGTCAATGCCCGCTTCGTGGGGCGAATTGGGATGCGGGCGATGTCGCATGGTGCCCTTTTCGTTTTCCTGGCCGCATCATTCGTGATGATGACGGCGGCATGGCTGGAGATGCTGCCGCTCCCGCTCTACATGGCGCTCGCCATGACAACCATGTTTGCATTCGGCTTGATGGTATCGAACTTCACCGCGCTGGCGATGGAACCCCTCGGGCATATCGCCGGCACCGCGTCATCGCTGTACGGTTCGATCACGACCCTGCTCGGCATCGTGATGGGAACGATCATCGGCCAGGCTTATGACGGCACGCTGATCCCACTCAGCACGGGCTTCCTGTCATGCACGCTGATCGCGTTCGCTGCCATCCTGATCACCGAACGCGGCCGGCTCTTTCGCTCGCACGCCAGGAAGGCGTGACGCGCTTCCGCTTCCTGCCGGTCGGGATGCAGCGAGCGTACACCACATCAGCACGCCATAGTCCATGCCGTCGCGCCAGATCGCCAGCGGCAGAGTTAGTCCCATGCAGGCAGCGGATCACCGTCTGCCAATGACGCTGCTGGTTGAACGCTAGCACGGGCCACCCGTGACCTAGGGCATAACTGTTGCCGCCGAGAGAGTCCCGTCCCATTCCGCCGCGTGCAGTCCCGCGCCGGCAAACGCCGTCGTAAGGCCGCCTCGGCGGCGGCTGCAAGCCACTGCCGACTTCGCTCAGCGGACGCCCGTGTAGCTCATCAGCAGGTTGTTCCACCAACCGCTTTGCACGACATCGAGCACCGCGATCCCAATCCGCTTCCGCAGCGGCGAGTCCGGGGAAACCGCGAACGCGTAATTCTGCGGATTGAACGATACATCCAGGAGTTCGATCGAACTGCGGAATTCCTGATTGACCTGCCATCCAAGGAGCGGTCGGTCGTGAACGACGGCGTCGATGCTGCCGGAACGCAGCGCCAGAAGCGCATCGCGCAAGGTCAAAAATCCCTGCGAGGAAATCCGCATATGGGCGAGCGCGTCTTCCGTCGCCGTATTGCGCACGATGCCGACACGCACGTCCGACAGGTCACCGACATCATGGACCGTGCCTCTCAGCTGCTTGACCGTGAGAACCGACGTAACGCTGGCTGTGAAGATGGCGATGGCGATGATGGACCCCACCATCCAGAACATGGCAACGGCTCTGCCCGGCATCGTGCGCGGACCAAAATTGCCGATGCCGCGCTGAGTCATCGCCACCGTGGTCCACCACACGCTTGAGCTCAGCCCGCGCGCAACGCTGCCGCCGAATTCCTCGTTGTGCTGCCGTTCCAAAAGCCATACGACGATGCCGACCACCAGAGCGAGACCGACCAGGACCAGGATCGATTGTAGAAAACCGAATGACGTCATCGCCCTGAACACGGGCATCCAGGTCGCATCGCCGCCGGCGGAAACGGCAATGCCGAAGCCTGCCGAATAGAAGGCCGGTATGAAATCGATCAGTCGCTCACGGGCTGACGTCACAGTCAGCGCGGCGACCGCGACGTCGATCTTCTTGTCCGCCGTTGCCTCGATCAGGTCGGAGACCTGCGGGACTTCGACGAAGCGGTATTTGAACTTCAGATCGGTTGCGACTTTCCGCCACAGTTCGACACTGATTCCCTGCCAATCGCCGTCGCTTGCCTTCATTGCAAATGGCGGAGAGTCCTTGATCCCGATGACCAGTTCGCGGTCTTTGACCTCCGACGCGGACGAGCTCTGCGCTGATGCAGCCGTGCCCGCGCACGTCAGCGACAGAAGGCATACGGCCAGCAGAAGCACAACCGAACAAAGTCTTTCTCGCATCGTCTCAATCCGAATAGCAGCGCAATACACCGTTGTCAGACTGCAAAATGACGCCAAAGGTCAATCAAAAACAGCGGGATATGCATCGCGCGAGATCAGCCATGCTCGCACGAGACCGACTGCCATCGCAGGGCGTCGGTCCGATTTCATCGCTGCTTCAGATTGGGGCACGTCGCCATTCGCAGCTGAGAAGACCGCTAACGTATTGCGAGAGCCTAGCGCGTATGTTCCAATTCAAACACAAGACCGGCAATAGGCCGGATCAATGTCGGAGGATGGCTCTTGTTCGATCGTTGCCTCAAAGCATTTTGTATCAAGGCCCTCGCAGCCGTCCTATCGGCCGTCCTCATCGCGCCGTCGATGGCCGAATCCTTTCCCACGCGCCCGATTACGTGGGTCATTCCTTATCCACCCGGCGGCAATCCGGATGTTATTGCGCGGTATGCCGCCAAGGGCCTCAGCGAAAAACTCGGCCAACCGGTATTGATCGACAACCGCACCGGCGCATCAGGCATCGTTGGCACCGAGTATGTCGCAGCCGCCAAACCGGACGGCTACACGCTGGTCTATGCGTCATCGTCGATGATGACGGTGATCCCGCTGATCAACAAGGGCCTGTCTTTCTCTCCGCGACGCGCGTTCGTTCCGATCCACGGACTGGGTACTTACGATATGGTCCTCGTCACGAACGCCGCGAAGCCGTTCAAAGATGTCGCCTCGCTGGTGGAATACGCAAAGAGCAACCCGAAGAAACTCAACTACGGGTCGGCCGGTATCGGCACCACGGCCCACCTTGCATCGGCATATTTTGAGAAACTCGCCGACATTCAGATGACGCACATTCCATTCCGCGGCGCCGGACAATCGGTTCCAAGCCTACTGTCGAACGACATCGATCTGCTGTTCGATTATCCGGCCGCCACGCAGCAACTGATCGAGTCCGGAAAGCTCAGGGCTCTGGCGACGACTGGCAGCACCAGGGTTAGCAGCCTTCCAGGCGTCGGCACGCTGCAGGATGCGGGGTACGCGAACGTCACCTTTTCTCCTTGGGATGTGATCCTCGCGCCGGCGGGCACACCGAAGGAGATCAGAGACCGGCTCGCTGCGGCTTTTCGCGAGGTTCTCAGCAGTCCGGAAGCCCGCAGCTTTTTTGAGGAGCGAGGCGCCAAACCGCTCGCTGGACTCTCCGACGAAAGGCTGACCGAGTTTATCGCCGCTGAGGCTGCAAAGATGCAGGATCTCGTCGACAAGGCCGGCATCACGGCCGAGTAACGCAACGATCGCAGGACCGCCCAATCCTGTCTCTTTCCTGGCCTTTCCGATTCTGATCGAGGAGGCGCTGAAGGGCGCCGGTCTTGCGCCGCTTCTCCAGGTGAACCCAGCGCCCTTGGCTCGAAAGCGCTGCTGCAGACCTCAGCGTGCCAGCGCGATCGTCCGATCGAGCGCTGCCCCCAACCCCTTGAGAGAGATGGCAAGCACCGTCGATGGGCCGCCTTCCGGCGTCACACGCATCTTCAATGCCGTTCCGCCGCGCAAGGCCGCCGCTTGCCGCGCGTCGAATGTTACTTGAACGAGACATCCCGCCATCAAACAGGTGCGAAAACGCAGCGGCTGTCCCTCCGCCTGATCGTCGACTTGCAACGCGACGCCCTGATCCAGCACCAGTCCGAACGGCAACAACAACACGCCTTCGACCTTGTCGCCGACCGGCGTCAGCTCCACGGCGAATACGCGCTGGCGCGTCTGCTGGTTGGTGTGCTCCTGAGTCAGCCCACAACGCTTCGATGCCCCCTGCAGAGCGCAGCTGACAACCCAATCGCCGTGGGTTTCCTGGAGCGAGGTCGCGGCGCCAGGCAATGACGAAGCAGCCGGCGTTCGTGCAGGAGCCGCAGGTTGCTCCGCCGGCCGCGGCGCCTGGGCCGAGGCGCTCGGTGTCCAAGCAAGCGTGCCATACAGGGCAAGCAAAACGATGGCGAAAAAAGAGCGAAAGGACATCGACCACAGCCTCATCCAATCTCGCAGGTACTGCCAGCGAGCAAGCCCTGAGGTATCGCGATGCTACGGCACTTTGTCTTCTCGCTGAGCGCAACAGGCACAAGAAAGTCGCGCCTGGGACTTCGGCTCGCATCTGGTTCTGCTTACCCGCGGCCCGCTCGTGCAGGTGAGCGAGCGCGGTAGTCAATGACGGATAACAGCGCTGCTCGGCACCGACCGGATCAGAAACCGACAGAGCATTTCCTTTCAGGCGAGCGGCCGTTTTCGCATCTCGTCGGCGACAGGAGCATCGATCGGCGTATCATAGGTCATCAGAATATAGCCGAGCACTGAATAAAAGCCGACCGTCGCAATCAGATCGAAGACCGCCTTGCGTCCCACCCGAGCTGCAAGCTCTGCTTCAAGCTCGGACGACAAACGCCGTTGATCGAACAAAGCGTCGACGGCACGGGCGATCAGTCCATCCTCGCCTTCCGGCATACCGCGCATCGCGGCGATACGAGCATCGCCCATGCCCAGCGCGCGCGCTCGGCTGACATGATGGGCCCACTCATAGGATGAGCCCATGCGGTGCGCCGCGCGCAGGATCACCAATTCGGAGCGCTGCGCCCCCAGAGCGCTGTCCTTGACGATATGCTGACGCAGCGGCGCCCACGCCCTCAGCAGGTCAGGATGATACGCCATGGTCCGGTAGACATTGAGCGCGCCGGCAAATCCGGATTTCATCTCGGCGATCGCGGCAGGCCAATCGGCATCGCTGATCGGCAGACAAGGAGAGGTCGTCATGGATGTCTCGCATCAAGCATCGAAAGGCTGGTTATCGCAGGCGGGCGATGCATTGCCTAGTCGCCTAGCACGATCCGTCGAGACATCTTCGGTAAAACGATGGCGGCAAGCGCCCCGCCTGGAGATTCAAATTCCTACACCGCGCCGGCGATGCGCACACACCGCAAGCGACGCCGCCGCGATGCGGCGAGCCATGACCGCACTATGCTTTGATTGCGGCATCGATCGCAGCAGTGATGCGCTCGACGATCTGATCGATCTCGATCGGCTCGATGATGTAGGGCGGCGCGAGCAGAACATGATCGCCCTGCACGCCGTCGATGGTCCCGCCCATGGGATAGCACAACAGGCCACGCGCCATGGCTTCCTTCTTGATCCGCGCATGGATCTTGCGCGCGGGATCAAACGGGGTCTTGCTCTCCTTATCGGCGACGATCTCGATGCCGCGGAACAAACCGCGCCCGCGGATGTCGCCGACATGGGGAGATTGCCCGAGTGCCGCGTCGAGCCCCGCCTGAAGGCGTTCGCCCATGCGCTGCACATTCTCCATCACCGCCGGATGGGAGATGATTTCGACGACCTTGTTGGCGGCGGCAGCCGCCATCGGATGGCCGATATACGTATGTCCGTGTTGGAACGCTCCGGAGCCGTCGGCAAAGGCTCGATAGATCTTATCGGACAGCAGGACAGCACCGATCGGCTGATAGCCGCCGCCGAGTCCTTTGGCGATGGTGACGATGTCAGGGACCACGCCATCCTGCTCGCATGCGAACAGCGTTCCGGTACGTCCCATCCCGCACATCACCTCATCCAGGATCAGCAGGACACCATACTTGTCGCAGATCTTACGAACACGCGCGAAATAGTCTGCGACTGACGGAACGGCACCGAGCGTCGCGCCGACGACCGGCTCGGCCACGAACGCCATCACCTGATCGGTACCCAGTTCGCGGATCTTGGCCTCGAGCTCGTCTGCAAGCCGTGCGGCATAAGCCTCCGCCGTCTCCCCATCGCGCTGATCGCGATAGGCATAACAGGGCGAGACATGGTGCGTCTCGGGCAGGATCGGCTGGAATTGAGCCCGCCGCCAGGCATTGCCGCCAGTGGCCAGCGCACCGATTGTATTGCCATGATAGCTCTGGCGACGTCCAATGATGTGCCGGCGCTGCGGTTGGCCGGTCTCGACGAAATATTGGCGCGCCATTTTCAGCGCGGCCTCGACGGCCTCCGAGCCCCCCGAAACCAGGTAGACATAATCGAGCCCTACGGGCGACAGATCGACGAGACGCTCGGCGAGTTGCTCGGCGACATCCGTCGTGAAGAACGATGTATGCACGTAGCCGATCCGATCCATCTGCGCACGCATCGCCGCCAGGACTTCCGGATGACCGTGGCCGAGACAACTCACGGCCGCTCCGCCCGACCCGTCGATATAGCGCTTGCCGTCCTTGGCGATGATATAGACGCCCTGGCCGCCGACGGCCTCCGGCAGGCTCGAGCCAATGGCGCGATGAAGAATTCTGGACATGTCAGCGTTTCCGCACAGTGAGCGGCGGCCGCGATGGCATCGCCACACAACTTCGTGCCATGACTCTGGCATAGATGCAACATTTGTTTTATAAGGAAAGATCATGAAACAATCCGATTGAAATCCCTGCTGATGAAACGGTCCGGCATCGAAGCCGATAACGCTCAGCTCATCGAATTGCGAAGGAGATGATCGAATGTTGCAAAGCGTTCCCCTGCGCGATCAGATCATCCGGCAGTTCGACGCCATGCCGCCGCAACTCCAGCAGGCGGCCCGATATATCCTGGACCATCCGCAGGACATCGCCTTGGTTTCGATGCGCGAGCTGGCGCGCAGTGCAGGCGTGCAGCCATCCACCATGACTCGGTTTGCGAAGTTTCTTGGCCTTGCCGGCTACGACGATATTCGCGCCCACTACGCAGAGGCCATTCGCTCAAGCGTGGATGGCTTGGCCGCGCGCGCCATGCAGCGCGAAGGCGGCAACCAGAATCTTGCCGGCGCGGGATTGGCCCAGCAGATGGCTCGTAGCATCGCCGCGCAGGTCGCGAGGCTTGGCGAAACGAAGGCGCTTGACCAGCTGAGCGCAGCGGCCGAACGGCTCGACCAGGCCCGCAGGATCTATGTGCTCGGGCTGCGCTCCTGCCATCTCATCGCCTGGCACTTTCATTACGTCATGGCGCTGCTCGGCGACAAGACGGTCCATCTTGACGGGCCGGCTGGAACATCAGGCGACGGCTTGATCCGAGCGGGAGCCGGAGACGCCCTGCTGGTCGTTTCCATAAACCCCTATGCGAT
Source organism: Afipia sp. P52-10 (assembly GCF_000516555.1). Taxonomy (NCBI): domain Bacteria; kingdom Pseudomonadati; phylum Pseudomonadota; class Alphaproteobacteria; order Hyphomicrobiales; family Nitrobacteraceae; genus Afipia; species Afipia sp. P52-10. The sequence goes on from NZ_AZSJ01000003.1 coordinate 623,646, forward strand.
GCACAGCCTCGAACTAGCCGAGCTCGCCCGCGAGAAGGGCCTGAAGATCATCACCATCACCGACAGCGAGGTTTCACCCCTTGTGGCAATCGCAGACAACGTGATCCTCTGCGCCACCGAGAGCCAGAGCTTCTTCCATACGCTGGCGCCTGCGCTTGTGATTTCCGAAATCCTCTGCGCGCTGTTGGCAGACAAGGACAGGAAGGCGGCGCTTGAAGCGCTGCGGCGCGCAGACAGCCACCTGCTGTCGCTCAACACCTACGCAACCGCGATCCCACGCCGACGGATGGGACGCTAACGGCCGACAGTCTGGCCATGGCTATGGGGCCTTCTGCTCGAAGGAAGGAGCCTCCCCTCCGACCGCATTGCAACGCGACTACCGTTGCCGCAATCCGCGCACCGACAACCTCGCCTGCCCGATAAGTGCACACAGCACGAGACCCGCGGACAAACTGAGATAGCCGCTGAAGATCACGAGGCCGAGACTCCAGCCTTGGGAAGCGACCAGGATGCCAAGCACTGACAGCAGCGCACAGGCGCCACCAACGCGAAGCATTGTTGTCGCGGCAGGACTGAACGGTCGGCGAAGGATATCCCGCTGCTGGCGGTGCGTGGCAAACGCCAGCGCGGCAAAACCCGCCAGACACAGCGCAAAGGCCAGACAATAACTCATCGCGCTTCCTTGCCGCCGGCGAAGGCGATCGGGACCTGACGGCTCGATTTGCGCTCAGCCTGATGACGGCGCCTCTGGCTGGAAGTGCGCAACGCCAGGATGGCGTGAAGCAATGCAAGCACCCAACACATGATATCGATGCCGGCAAAGATCCAATCGCCCTCGGCCAAGCTTTGCCACAGCGGGCGTTGCGTCGTCAGAGCATTGAGAATTGGCAACAAACCGAGCAGCACCGAGGCGGTCCATAGCTGCTCGACCCAGGCCGACTTGGGCGGACGCACCAACGCGTGCAGCAGTGCCAGCGCCCAGACGACGAAGAACAGATCGATCTCCCGATCGGCGCGGTCCGCCAAGGGATACGGCAAAAGGCGGTTTCCCCAAAGAAATGCGGTCATGGCGATCGACAGGCCGGCAATGCTGGCGATGTTCAGCCGCTCCACGAGGCGGAAGCCGAAGTAAGGACGTTCGGGATCCAGCAGCTTCTGCCGCCGCTTGACGGTCCACATCACGAGGCCGGTACCGACCATCGCCGTCCCCATCGCGCTCACGAGGAAGTACAGCCATCGCGTGACGGTGTCACTGAAGCGGCCCAGGTGGAGCGCGTAGAGAACGCCTCGCGTCTCAGCCGCAGCTCCGACATGGTCATGCACCGCGAGTAGCTTGCCCGTGGCACCTTCGAATTCCATGTATTGCGGGCTCATGGAAACACGGCCGGGGTCTCCTCGCGTCACAGCCACCCGCGCGGCTGCATCTCCGGGGTGAACCGCATTGACGCGCCCGACATTGTCGCGCCCCCAACGCTCCTGCGCTTGCCGCACCATCGCCTCGACCGAGGCGAGCGGCGCAGCCTGGCCGCTGGGTTTTCCCGGCGTAATGAAGGCGCTGAGTTCGGCCGCGTATTGCTGACGTTCGGCTGGCGTCTGAAATGCCGTGCGCTCGCCCCAGGGCATATACAGCGCCATCAGGGTGACGAGGCCGGTATAGGTGATCATGAAATGGAAAGGCAGCCCGAACACCGACAGCGCATTGTGGGCGTCGAGCCACGAACGCTGTCCCTTGCCCCAGCGAAACGTGAAGAAATCGACAAAGATCTTCTTATGCGTGATGACGCCGCTGATGATGGCCACGAGCATGAACATCGCCGCAATGCCGGCGAGCCACCGCCCCCAGACCACCGGCATATAGTGGAACTGGAAATGGAAGCGATAGAAGAAGTCGCCTCCCAGCGTGTCGCGCGCGGTCACCTTCTTTCCCGTCGCGGGATCGAAGTAACCTTCACCGAAACCGCGCTCGCCCGGCGAGCGTGTCCCCGTCCGCCAAAACGCGTAGACGCTGTTGTTGCGGGCGTCGGGGAGTTTCATGCTCCATTGCGGACTTCCGGGAATCGCCCTGGCGAATTCGTCCGCGACCCGCTGGGCCACGACGGCCTGATCTGGCACCTGCGCCTGATGCGCCAGCTCCGGCCGCATCCACTGCGATAGCTCGTCCTTGAAGTAAGCAACCGTTCCGGTCAGGAACATGGCGTAGAGAATCCAGCCGAGCAGCAGACCCGCCCAGCTGTGCAGGTCGGACATGCTTTGCCGGATGCCGCGGCCAGCTATTCGCCGATCCTTGTCCGTGCTCATGCGCCGGTCCTCATCCGGAAACAGACCATGCCGCCCACGACAGCGGCACGGCGACGACGATCAGGCCGAGCCAAGCTTTCAAAGCACTGCGTACGGCGAAGACCCAGATCACCGCACCGGCGTAAATGGCGAAGCTCGCCAGCATGCCGGTGAGCACGGCTTGCGGTTTGCTCATCGGCAGGGCCAGCGCGGCAACGCTGCTGAGCGCGGCCAGCGCATAGCCGCCGAACAGAGCGGCAGCGATGCGCGAAATCAGCGGGCCCATCGACCAGACCCGGCGCATCCGAGACGTCATTTGGCAGGCGTTGCCGCCGGCCCCGCAGGAAGAGGAGCCAGGCCGCTGGCCTTCACGTAGGTTGTCGTGGTGGCATAGCTTACCGCGTCGTATTTCTCAGCGCCGTTCGCGCCTGCGCGTTCGCCTGCGTTGCGATCGTTGAGGCTCACCTCGGCGACATAGACGCCCTGCCAAGGCATATCGAACGTCACGAGGCCCTGCTCGTCGGTATGCGCTTCCTTCGACCAGCCCGATTGGGTGACCAGCGTGACCTTGGTCTTGGCCTTCGGCTGGTTCTTGAAGAACAGCTGGAACTGCCCCTCGGCACCGGCGGGTACGAGATCCAGCGCGAGCTTGGGCTTTTGCGCGGTAAAGCCGGTGATGAAACGCGCTGCCGGATAAAACCAGTTGGTGACATCCTTATCTTGCTGCTTCCAGGTATAGAGCGGGTAGTTCGCGTCCTCGGCGACAACACCGTCGCCGGAGATGATCTTGAACGGCAGCGTGAAGCCGTTCGCGGCCTTGGTGGCGTCGAATGTCTTCTCGCCCTTGGCAGAGATATGCGTCGCGGTCACCTTCGCAAACTTGTCGAGCAACCCCGGCGACGCTTCACGCAGATTCTCGCCGAACTCGCCAAAGCGAACGATGGCATTCTGCCCGTCGGGCTGCTCGATCCAGATCTGGTGGGCCTGCGCGGTTGTCGCCATTCCCAGCAGGGCGAAGACGGCAATGAAACGCTTTGTCATGACGAGCACCTTTTAAGAAAGCGCCCCGGGCGAACGGTTCGCACGGGCCAGATCCGAATGTGAGCAGAGACCGTCGAAGCCGTTTTGCAGCCCCGACGATCTCGCGATTGAACAACGTTTGCGCATCGGACGGAGCACTAGGTTCCTTCCTTTGCTGGTCGAATCCGCCGCTAGAAATCGAACGCAGCCGAAACGACATAGGTGCGCGGCGACCCCACCGTCACGAATGTTCCGGTTGTCAGCCAGTAGTCCTTGTCGAACAGGTTTTCGATGTTGGCGCGGAAGGTGACCGGCTTGCCGTTGATCGACGTCGCATAACGCGCACCGACATCGACACGGGTCCAGTCGGGGAAGCGCAAGGTATTGGCACTCGTCAGATAGCCGCCCGAGGTGTAGATCACGCGTCCATTGAGCGCCAGGCCAGCGATCCACGGCGTATCCCATTCGAGACCGGCGGAGAACGTCTTGTCCGCCACGCCGGCAGCGTCATTGCCGCGCTCCAGAGGATTGGATGGGTTCGTCAGCTCCGGACGCAGGAAGGTCGCGCTGATCATACCCCGCAGGCCGGGCAGCAACGCGCCATACGCCGCCAACTCAAGACCGCGGTTGCGCTGTTCGCCATCGTAAGCGAGTTCGTTGGTTGCCGTGCGGATCGAGTTGGGACGGGTGATCTGGAATACCGCCGCCGTCGTCGTGATGGTGCCCCAGTCGATCTTGATGCCGGCCTCTTGCTGCTTCGACTTGTACGGCGCGAGCACCGCTCCGGTGTTGGCATAACCGGGGCCGACGATGGTGCCGCGCGTGAGGCCCTCGGCGTAGTTCGCATACAAAGAGACGTTGTGCAGAGGCTTGATGACCACGCCGGCCATTGGCGTCGTCGCGGCGGCGTCGTAGCTGCTCGTTAGAATGCCGGTGGTCGTGCTGAACGCGTCCTGCTTCACCATCTGGTGACGGGCACCGACGGTCACCAGGACCCTGTCGTTCAAGAACGACATGGTGTCGGCGATCGCCAGGCTCGTGAGCGTCGATTCAGAGGCCTTCTGCGGCGGCGCACGCAACGCGGTGATCACTGGAAGCGGAGACGGATTGTAGATATTCGACGGGACCGAATAGCCGGACGTGACATACGCATTGCCGGCCTCCTGCGCAAAACCGGTAAAAGCAACGTTGACCGAGTGGCCGATGAATCCCGTCTCGAAACGCGAGCGAAGGCCGACATTGCCGCTGACGGTCTTGGTGTAAGAATCGTAGTAGGCGTTGATCAGCCTGAAATTGCCCAGCGCATCGATACCGCCGGGGAAACCAGCGACACGGGAATCCGGGAACGTCTGCTCGTTCTTGCCCTCGCGATAGCCGAGGCCGGCATAGACCGTCAGCGCATCGGTCAGGTCGTATTCGAGGCCTGACGCGATGGTGTTGTCCCGCTGGCGCAGCATCGTGCCCGGATACCAGTTGCTGCGCGCATCGGGCGGCGCCGGAATCCAGGGCACGTTGGACTGGATCGTCATCTGCGGGCGGAAATTCTTGGTATCGTCGTTTTGCGAAATCGCATCGAGCGTCCAGCGCAGACGGTCGCCGCGATAATCGAGCGACAACGCACCGAGACCGCTGCGCCAGTTTCCGCCGTCGATCGAGGCTTCGCCATTGCGCCCGACGCCGTTGAAGCGAACGCCCCACTCCTTGTTATCACCGAAGCGACGGCTTGCCTCCAGATGCAAGCCATAGTTGCCGGCGCTCATGAAGAAGGGCGTCAACCGCGCGAACGGCACCTCAGACGCGCGCTTGCTGACAATGTTGATGCCGCCGCCGACGCTGCCGCCGGGCGCGATACCGTTGATCAGCGCACCCGGTCCCTTGAGCAGTTCGATCCGCTCAATGATCTGGGCGGGCACGCGGTTCGAGGAGATCAGCCCGTACAGACCGTTGAAGCCAACGTCGCTGGAGGGCACTTGAAAACCGCGAATCTGAAATGTGTCGTCGAAGCCGTTGCTGCCTGTGGTGAGCCGCACCGAGGCGTCATTGATCAGCGTATCCGCCGCCGTGCGCGCCTGCTGATCCTCGATCAGTTGCGAGGTGAAATTCACCGCGCTGAAGGGCACATTCATGACATTGGCGCTGCCAAGCAGGCCGAGCGTTCCACCCTGCGCCACCTGACCGCCGGCATAGGCTGGAGCCGGCGCGCCGATCGTCCGCGTTGTTCCCATCGTTGTCGCCGGCACGATTGGCTGTTCGGGGAGCGGCTGCGGCGCGACGCGAGTGGCGGAACGCACTGGCGCACTGCGCGTCTGTGCGGGACGCGCCGGCCGCGCACTCTGTTGCGGCGCGCGAACAGTCATCTGCGGCAACTCGCTCGGCTCGGCGTGCTGCGCACGGCTTTGCGACGCTCCGATGCCGGTCAACCCAAGCGAAACAACTCCTGTCGCAACGCCTACATAAAAACGGTTCTTATAATTTTTGAAGTTGTTCACAGAACGCCCCTTAATGCACCCGGGGCGGTCTCTAAAAAATCAGCTCTGTTAAAGCAACCGAAGCAAATTAGAATCGCTAGAAGCCTTTGCCGACACGCATCACGGCAGGCTTGCCTATCGAACGAGCAATGGTCCGATTCCGTATCAAGATGCCGCGCGCGACGTATCGGGACTCGTCGCGCCATCCTGCCTTTCACCCTGTCGCTAAAGGAAATTTCCACGATTCCGTCTGAGTTCGGAGGCCGCAGATCCTCCTGATGCGCGCGATTGCGCTGCACGGTGTTTCTGCAACGGCAAGAGACGACAGGATCGGAGCATGCGACATGAGGGCGCGGCCCGGCGCACAGATGCGCCTTAGAACTTCACCACATGCCGGAATGCCGCGTACGGCCACAAGGCGCTACGTTGTGTGACCTTCATGGTCTGCGGCCAAAACGCTTTCTTGCCGATGTGCTTCGTCACCGGAATCATCCAGACCACGAATGCAACGAGCGCGACGGCGAGATAAGCAAGGAGAATGCGTTTCCACATCGGTCGTAACTGATACCGCTCGGTTGAAGGACATGCGCAAGGCCCTGCGACGAAGCTAGGCCGGCTTCTTCGCGGCCGCTTCCTTGGCCCTCTGCTCGGCCGCCTTCTTGATCGCCCGCGCGTAGCTGTCGGCCGCATTCTCGGTGGAGTTCTGCAGGCGCTTCGCAATCACCGTCGCCTGCTGCATCGTATCTTTCGCCGTCTGCCGATACTGATCCCGCGTCTCTTTATTCTTGGCCTTGGCGGCCTGGACCATGAGCCGGTCCCGGCGTTTCTTTGCTGCCATCAACAGCTGCTTCGTCTGTTCCTTTGCGATGCGTCGGATGACGACATCCAAATCTGGTTCGGCCATTCTCAAGTCCTCTGTAGGGTGCTTGCGGCTCTATACCAGCAAGTCTGTTAACGACCCCTGACCCCGACGGAACCGAGCCTGCTCATGCCGTCCTGCGCGCGTGCCTTCGGACGCAAACTGCGTCGCGTTTTGCCAGACAACGCTGCTTCTACGCTCATCCATACACAGCCTTTCGTTTGAGGCTCAGGCATGTATGTGGTGGCTGTTGGTGTACTGCAAGGCAGTGGCGGTGTCTGGCGCGATTCAGAGTATAATTGCGAACTGGTTTGCAATTGAAATCATGACTGCCGCCACGACTGCAATCGTGGCATGGTAACTGGTTCGAGGCAATCACAGGAACCGTTAACGTGCGTTTCAGACGTGCAGCCGCACACGTGCGCGGAATGCTCTTTCCGGTTTCGTTCACATCGCTGATACACCGCCCTACCAGGGAACGTTCTTCAGCTTCTGGATCAAAAAATCGGAAAACACCCGTACCTTCGGTGCGAGGTGCTTGCTGCTCGAATAGGCAACATAGACGCCGGCTTCCGGCGTACTCGTCCATTCGGGAAGCAACTGAACGAGATCGCCCCTGGCGATGCTTTCGGAGCACAGATAACTGGCCACCAGCCCGATACCGCGCCCACGCAATGCCGTCTCATAGATTGCTTCGGAGTTGTCGGACCTGAACTCACCGGACACCTTGACCTCTTCGCTCTGTTCGCCGGATTTGAATCGCCAAACGGTTCCGCAGGCCGAATAGTGACTGAAGCTCAGACAATGATGCTCGGCTAGATCGCCCGGATGCGCCGGCACGCCGTGGCGCTCGATGTAAGACGGCGACGCCACCACAAGCCTCCGGTTGGACGCGATCTTGCGTGCGATCAGCGTGGAGTCGGGCAGCGCGCCAATCCGCACCACAGCGTCATAGGACTCTTCGATCAGATCAACGAAGCGGTCGGTGTAGTTCGCCTCGACCTTGACCTTCGGATAGGCGTCGAGAAACTCGCTGATGATTTCGGACAAACGAAGACGGCCGAACGCGACCGGGAAGCTGACGCGCAAGAGACCGTTCGGTTCAGACGTGAGCGATGCAACCATCGCATCGGCATCGGCAAGGTGGTTGAATATCTGTACGCACTGCGCATGGTAAAGCCGTCCGGCTTCGGTCAACGCAACGCGGCGCGTGGTGCGCTCAAACAGCCGCAGACCGAGTGCGTCCTCCAGCCTGGATACTTTCCGGCTGACGGTGGAGGGCGATGTCCCGATCACATTGGCTGCGGCAATAAAGCTCAAATGCTCCGCGACCGAAACGAACGACGCGATGAGGTTCAGCCGGTCGACATCCATGGACGATCGGACGGGTGCTGTGTTGCGCATGTCCTGCTCTCGTTTTCTGCATCGTTGGATTTTCTCCCTGACTCGATCTACGACACGCAAATCGCGTGCCACCGTGTGACATCGACAATCCCCTTGAATTCAGCAGCCTGACGTTCTGGATGGCGCATCGGCGGGCTGGGTTCGTCATCAGCATTGCTGCATTTCTGCACCAATCTGCTGCATGGAGCCGAATTAACCGCCAGCCACTGCCTGGCTATGGTCCATCGATGGGCGGCGACGCGAAACCTTCGTGTGCCAGCGACCGGAATACGCGGCGCTTTGCCATAGCCGCATAGCAGGACAAACATGCCAACAGAGCAAGATCAGGCGGGCGCCACGTCAAGCGTCATCCTGCTGACGTGCGCGCAGGGACTTGCCGGAGCCATTCCTCCGATCATGGTGTCGCTCGGCGGATTGGTCGGACAGTCGCTCGCCGAGAACAAGGCGCTCGTAACCTTGCCCGTCAGTTCATTCATGATCGGAACCGCCACCGCAACGCTGCCGGTGGCCGCGCTCGTGCGCCGGTTCGGCCGTAAGACCGTCTATGTCGGGGGAGCGTTGATCGCCGCCGCGGGTGGATTGATCTCGGCGTGGGGCGTCATCAGCGCATCCTTTGTGCTGTTCTGTCTCGGCGGACTCCTGTTCGGACTGAACGTCGCGTGTGTGCAAAGCTATCGCTTCACTGCGGCCGCCTCAGTGCGACCAGAAAGGCGCGCACGCGCCATTTCACTGGTGATGGCGGGCGGGCTCGGCTCAGCCATTATCGGACCGCAGATCGTCATCTGGACGCGCGACATCGTCCCTGGCATCCAATTCGCCGGCAGCTTTATCGGCCAAACCTTGCTCGCCCTGGCAACCATTCCGTTTCTCGCGTCTATGGCCTATCCAGCAATTCCGCGCCACACGACGCGCGGGAGCGGCCGGCCCCTGATGCAGATCGTGATGACGCCACGCTTCATCGCCGCCTCCGGCGCCGGCATCGTCTCCTATGGCACGATGAGCTTCATGATGACGGCCGCGCCGATCGCGATGATCGGATGTGGCTTTGGTGTTGGCGAGGCCGCCCTCGGAATCCAGTGGCACGTTCTCAGCATGTTCGCGCCGAGCTTCGTCACCGGCCGCCTGATCGACCGCTTCGGCAAGGAATGGATCACCCTGCTCGGTCTTGTGCTGATCGCATGCGGCGCCGTCATCGCCCTGTCGGGGACGACGATCGCCAACTTCTGGGTAACGCTGGTGCTGCTCGGCGTTGGCTGGAATTTCGGCTTCCTCGGCGCGACAACGATGGTTACCGACTGCCATGCGCCCGAGGAAGCCTCAAAGGTCCAGGGCTTGAACGATTTCATCGTGTTCGGATCGGTGGCAGCGGCCTCCCTCGCCTCCGGCGGCATCGTGCATAGCGACGGCTGGACGACAATCAACTGGCTGGTGCTGTCCGCCGTCGGCGCAGGGCTCCTGTTCCTACTCTACGGCGCCATGCAGCGACGGCCAGCGTGAGCCCGCAGGCGTTATCGGTCCAGCCGCGCGAATGCTCCGCGGCAACCGCTCACCAAGCGGGGGCAGCGGAGCCGTTCTGAACACCTCACTCATGCGATCACCTGGACCCGCGCCATCGACCCTTCAAAACCTTCGGCGTTGGTGGTGTGGTCACTGATGCGTACGCGGCTGATCGTCAGCCACAGGGGCATCGCAATCGGGAAATTCGGAACATCGCGCATGACGATCTCCTGGATCTTCTTCCATTTGGCGATCCGCTCCTGCTTGTCCAACGACACTGCGGTATCCTCCAGCAACGTGTCGACCTCCGGATTGCTATAGGCGGTTCCGTTGGAGAACGGCACACCCTTGATCAGGTTTTTGGACCAGTAGAGCCGCTGCACACCAACCTGCGGATCGAACAGGTTGCTGATCGAGGCAAGATGCAGCGCATAACCACGCTCGCTGTAGACGCGCTTGACCAGCGTGCCCATGTCCTGCCCCCGCAGCTCCACGCCGATACCTGCACGGGACAATGAGGCCCGCAAGAACTCACCCAGCACCCGCTGATCCTCGCCGGTATAGTCCAGCGTCAGCGTGAACCGCATGCCGCCGGCCCCGCGCGCATAACCCGCATCGTCGAGCAACTTCGAAGCCGCATTGACATCGAACGGATAGGGTGAAGGCTGACCGTTGTGAAATTCCTTGTGATAGGGAACGACCGGCGCAGCCGACGGAACGGCATTGCCGAAGAAGACGATCTTGCAGATCGCCTCACGGTTGATGCAGTGAGCGATCGCCTGGCGGACCTTCAAGTTCTTGAGATATTCGTTCTCGAGATTGGCTTCGAGAATAATGATGTTCGGCGGATCGTAGGCATAGCCCTTTTCCTCGAACGAAATCTTTGGGTTCTTCTTCAGTCGCTCGATGTCCCGATACGGCACCGGCGTCCGATAACCGATATCGACGTCGCCGGTTTCGAAGGCGATCGTACGAGCCGCGGGATCAAGAATGAAGCGCCCCACCAAGCGATCGATATGGGGCAACGACCTGTTCCAGTAATTCGGGTTGCGCTCCCAGATTGCATGACTGCCGCGAACCCATTCCTTAAAGACGAACGGCCCCGTACCGATTGGAGCTATGTTGTTAGGGTGTGTCAACGGATCGGCATCGCCATAGCGATGCTTGGGCACGATGGGAGATTCCGCCGACGACATGGCCGTCAGGAGGTAAGGCGTCGGTTTCTCAAGCTTGAGAATAACAGTCAGCCTGTCGGGCGTCTCGATCGCCCTGACCTGAGCAAATGTGGTGCGGCCGCGCGGATGAAATTTCTTCAGAACGCCAATTGAGAATGCAACGTCCGCCGACGTGAAATCCTCGCCGTCGTGCCATTTCACACCTTCGCGCAGCTTGAAACTATAAGTTAGTCCGTCCGGAGAAACCTCCCAATCGGTCGCGAGCAAGGGCTGCGGCTTCATGTCATGTCCGAATTCAAGCAAACCCTCGGTCGTGCGGCCGCTAAATACGAGGCTGGAAGAGTTCACGAAGCTGAGCAGCGCAGGAGGTTCATTCGCCGCGATCATCGTGACAACGCCGCCCTTCTTGACGTCAACCGTCGTGGTCGAGGCGAACGAACGAGGGCCAGCCAGCGCCAGCGCGGGCAACGATCCAAGCCCTGCAAGCAGCGAGCGCCGATCCAGACAGATATCATTCACGTTCCCAACTCCTTTGTTAGGGCTTTGCGTCAGCTCGCGGACGCGTCGAAGCCGTAGATGTCCCGTGCAGTCTCGCTTGAGATCAGTTCGTTTGCGAGATCGGCCGCGATCAGGGAGCGATCGCGTTCTCTCGGATCGCCGATGCCGCCGCCACCGGGAGACATGATCAGAACCCGATCGCCTGCTGGAATCTGATGCTGACCTTTCCCAGCAAGCCGTTGCCCGGAGCGCAGACGGATCATGCCCGCAGCGCCATGGCAGCCTCCGCTTACGCCGCGCGCAGGATGATCAACCCGCTCATAGGTCGTGTTGTAGAGAAACGCTTCGTGGATGCCGTTCTCCATCTCGATGACCTGACCTAATCCGCCGCGCATGCGTCCCGGACCGCCGGAATCCTGGCGATACTCCTTTCGCCAGACGATCACCGTCGACATCGCTTCGAACACCTCGATCGGCCCGCCGCGCACGCCGCTCGGAAAGCCTGTTGCGGACAGGCCGTCGCGGAACGGCAGCGCGCCCATGCCGCCCGTGGTAATGACCTGCACCTGATAACGCTCGTTCACCTTCGGCGGACTCGTCTTCGGGCCGAGAATGGTGATGCCCCACAACGCACAGGTGCTTTCGGCGGGCACACGATCGGGAATCGCTTGACGCAAACAGTCGTAAACCAGATCAGGCAGCATCAGGCCGACCTGGCTCCTCGAGATCACCGCCGCTGGCTTGATGGCGTTGAGGATGCAACCCTCTGGCGCCGACACCGTGCGCGGCTCCAGCGAGCCGGCATTGTTCGGAATGTCGCGGGCAATGATGCAGCCGAGCGCATAGGAGGTGTAGGCCAGCGTGTAGCAGATCGGCACATTGAAGTTGCGCTTCGTCATACCCGCCGAGCCGGTATAATCAACGTGGATGCAGCCGTCGGAAATCGTCAGCGCAGCCTTCAGTTCGACTGCTTCGCCCTGACCGTCGAGCGACAGCGACGCATGCCAGGTCCCTTTCGGTAACTTCGCGATTTCCGCCTTCACTGCCGCGCGCGATGTTTCGATGATGTGGTCGGCGAGTTCGTCCAGCTCGTTGAGTCCGAACTCATGCATCATGTCGAGCAGGCGGACGCAGCCGACATCGTTACAGTTCATCAGCGAATAGACGTCGCCAACGGTCTCGACGGGTTGGCGGGTGTTGGCGCGGATCACCGCCATCAGCGTCTCATTCAATACGCCGCCATCGACGATCTTCAGGATCGGCAGGTAAAGCCCTTCCATGAAGACATCCGTCGAGCTGACTCGATCAATGAGACCGCCGATGTCCATGACATGGCTGTTGCAAGCGAGAAAGCCGACCAGCTTGTCGCCGAAGAAGCAAGGTGTCGTCAGCGAGATATCGTTCGTGTGTCCCGTTCCCATCCAGGGATCATTGTGGATGAAGACGTCCCCCGGCTGCATCGTGTGCAGAGGGTAGTGGTCGATCACGTGACCGACGGCGAGCGCCATCGAATTGATATGGCCCGGCGTTCCGGTGACAGCCTGCGCCAGCATACGCCCACGCGCATCGAAGACGCCCGCGGCAAGGTCTCCCGACTCGCGGACGATGGTCGAGAAGGCCGTGCGCTGCAATGCCTGCGCCTGCTCCTCCACCACCGCGATCAGGCGGCTCCACATGATCTGCTTGCCAATCAGATCTGCGCCGGTCGCCCTATCCATGCCGCACCTCCTCAAGGACCCGGCTGGCGCATGCGCCCGCTCCCATGCCGTAAACCTCTACGGCGGCATCTGCCGAAATCAGGCCGTTGGCGAGATCCGCCTCGACCAGGATCCGATCGCGCCGCTTCGGATCTCCGATCCCGCCGCCGCCAGGCGACATGATGATGACGCGGTCGCCCGATGGAACATCATGACGCCCCTTGCCCGCCAGGCGGCCTCCCGATGCAAGGGCGAGACGCCCCGGCGCGCCGGACAATCCGGCATCGAAGCCACGCGCAGCGAACGTCATGCGCTCGAAGGCGCAGTGGAAATAGAACGGCTCATTGATCCCATTCGCCATCTCGATGACTTGCCCGAGGCCGCCGCGCATGCAGCCAGCGCCGCCGGAATCCTGCCGATACTCTTTGCGCCAGACGATCAGGGTTGACATCGACTCGAAGATCTCGATCGGGCCGCCGCGCACACCACTTGGGAAACCCGTCGCCGACAGACCATCCCGGAACGGTAGCGCCCCCATGCCGCCGGTCGTCACCACGCCGACCATGAACTCCTCGCCGAACCGTGGCGGGCTCGACCACGGTCCGTTGGCACGTATGTTCCAGAGCACACCCGCGCCTTCCGCCGGTACGAGGTCCGGAATGGCCTGCCTGAGGCAGCCGAACACCAGGTCCGGCAGCATCAATCCAATCAGATGCCGCTGCACCACAGCCGCGGGCTTGATTGCATTGACGATCGACCCCTCCGGCGCCGACACCGTGCGCGGCTCCAGCGAGCCCGCATTATTGGGGATATCGCGTGCGACCACGCAGCCGAGCGCGTATGACGTGTAGGCCAGCGTGTAGCAGATCGGCACATTGAAATTGCGCTTCGTCATACTGGCCGATCCGGCGTAATCGACGTGGATACGGCCCTCGGCAATCGTGAGTGCTGCCTTGAGCTCAACCGGCTCATCCTGTCCGTCGATCATCAGCGATGCGTGCCAGGTGCCCTGCGGCAGCTTTGCGATTTCAGCCTGCACCGCAGCACGCGACGTATCGATGATATGATCTGCGAGTTCATCCAGTTCATCGAGACCGAACTCGTCCATCATCTCGACCAGCCGCCTGCAACCGACATCGTTGCAGTTCATCAGCGAGTAGACGTCGCCCACCGTCTCGACCGGCTGGCGGGTATTGGCGCGGATCACCTCCATCAGCGACTCATTCAAAACCCCGCCATCAACGATCTTGAGGATCGGCAGATAGAGACCTTCCATGAAAACGTCGGTCGATGCCGACAGGTCACGCAGGCCGCCGATATCCATCAGATGGCTATTGCAGGCGAGGAATCCCACCAACTGGTCGTCCACGAAGCATGGCGTCGTCAGCGAAATGTCGTTGGTGTGTCCGGTCCCCATCCAGGGATCGTTATGGATGAACACGTCACCCGGCTGCATCGTATGCAGAGGATAGTGATCGATCACATGACCGACCGCGAGCGCCATCGAATTGATGTGACCCGGCGTACCGGTGACGGCCTGAGCCAGCATACGCCCCCGACCATCGAACACGCCTGCGGCGAGGTCACCGGATTCGCGTACGATGGTCGAAAAAGCCGTGCGCTGCAACGCTTGCGCCTGCTCCTCCACCACCGCAATCAGACGGCTCCACATGATCTGCTTATCGATAAGGCCAAGCGTCCCATCACTCACGCCGCGATCTCCTTACGCTCCATCACGATCGAGCCAAGCCCATCGATCCATGCATTGAAGTTCTCGGTCACGAAGGTCGAGGTCTCCTTCTCAACGATAATGGCAGGCCCCGATAGCCGGGCGCCGGCAGGCAGCGCGTCACGCTGATAGCGCGACACGTCGATCGGCTTGCCACGACGTCCGTCAAAAACCCGAACGACATCGTTTGGCATCCCAGTCACGTGTTGCGTGACTGGGGCGACCACTCCGGGCATTTCAGAGACCGTCGACACGTTCACCGACCATGCCATGATCTCGATCGCAGCCGCCGGAATGGATCGTTTGAACAAGGCTTCGTAGTCCGCCTCGTAGCGCGAGCGGAATGTCGCGGCATCGGCGACTGTGAGCCCGCGCACCGGAAGCTCAACGGCAATCTCGTGGCCTTGGCCGACGTAGCGCATAAAGGCGATGCGACGCTCGATCAGCGTCTCACCGTCTGCAGCGGGCTCGACCCAAGCCCGGATCTCCTTTGACATATCGCTCAGCAGTTGCGTCGCCTCCGCTGGATCGAAGGCATCGAGCCGCATGTATTTGGTCTTCACCATTTCATAGGAAATGGGCGCTGCCAAAAAACCGACCGCAGAGCCGACACCAGCATTCGGCGGCACGATCACCCGACTGGCACCGATCTTTTCGGCCACTCGTGCAACATGCAGCGGCGCCGCGCCACCGAAAGCAATGACCGTATGGTTGCTCGCCACCTGCCCTCGCTCGACCGTATGCACACGGGCGGCGCTGGCCATATTCTCGCAGACCATTTCATAAACGGCGTACGCAGCCATTTCCGCGCTCATTTCAAGTGGTCCGCCGACGGACGCCGTCAGAGCCTGCTTCGCAAGATCAGGGAAGAGCCGGATGGTACCGCCCGCGAATGTCGCCGGATCGACGAGCCCCAACGCGACGTCCGCGTCGGTGACGGTCGGATTCGTGCCACCACCATTGTAACACGCCGGTCCAGGCACCGACGACGCGCTCTCCGGACCGACTGTAACCCGCTTCAGTCCATCGACACGCGCCAGCGATCCACCGCCCGCACCGATTTCCACCATCTCGATGACAGGAATGCGAACCGGTAAACCGCTTCCTTTCAGGAAGCGCGCGGCGCGGTCGACCTCGAATACGCGCGACGTCTCCGATCGATAATCCTCAATCAGGCTAACCTTTGCGGTGGTGCCCCCCATATCGAACGCAAGCACTTTACGTTCGCCAAGCCGGGCGGCGATCTGCGCTGCGAACACGGAGCCCCCCGCCGGACCGGACTCGACAAGCCGGACTGGAAACTTCCGCGCGGTTTCCACCGACGTCAGTCCGCCCCCCGACGTCATTAGGCAGAGCGCTCCTTTGAAGCCGAGCAGCTTGAGCTTATCCTGCATGCGCAGCAGATATCCGTCCATCAACGGCTGCACATAGGCGTTGGCCACCGCTGTCGATGTGCGCTCGTATTCGCGGATCTCTGGACACACCTCCGCCGAGACGGTGACATACAGTGACGGCATCAATGCCTTCAGCAACTCGGCCGCTTGCCGCTCGTGCGCTGCATTGGTGTAGGAGTGCATGAACGCGATGGCGACACTCTCGATGCCACGATCGCTCAACGTCTTGGCGACGACATGGATATCTGCCTCATTCAGTGGCAGACGCACCATTCCACGGGCATCCATGCGCTCGCGCACGGTGAAACGCAATGGCCGCTCAACCAGCGGCTTCGGCCGCACCAACGCAAGCTCATACTGGTCGTAGCGGCTCTCGGTGCCGATCTCGAGCACATCGCGAAACCCATCAGTGGCAATCAGCGCCACCTTGGCGCCACGACGTTCGATAATCGCATTGGTCGCCAGCGTCGTCCCGTGAATGAACAAGTCCACATCGGCCACCGACTTTCCGGCACGCGCAAGCACTTCAGAGGCGCCGCGCAACACGCCCTCTTCAGGCGAGGCAGGTGTCGTCAGAACCTTGCCGGTCCAGCGTTGAGCGCCCTCCTCCAGCACAATGTCAGTGAAAGTACCGCCGACATCGGCGGACAGTTTCAGCTTCGCTCCGCTCTGCACGCGCATGACCTCGCTGTTGCCTCGTTATCGACTGCAATTTCTGCACGCGCGACGCGCCCTGAATAGTTTCATTTTTGGAATGATCTGTTGCATTGGCGTCGCCAAACTGACGGCAAATGCGATGGCGCACGCAGTCGTTATCTGCGCATCCTTCGATTGCAAACGATGCTCCGCGCCGAACGGCGGCATGCATCGACCTGACAGCGGCGTCAAGGAGTGCGATCAATTGGTCTCGACTCAAAGTGCGAGAAAGATCGTCCGTCGTGTGGCCTTGCAGGCAATCCCGACCATCTTCGGGATCATCGCGCTTAACTTTCTGTTGTTGAAACTAATGCCCGGCGACGCGGCCGACGCGATCGCCGGGCAATCGGGTTCAGCAACCGCAGAGACCATGGAGGCGCTGCGTCGGAGCCTTGGGCTCGATCAATCGACGCTGACGCAGCTCATCACCTACCTCACCAACATGGCGACCTTTAACCTCGGCGTCTCATCGAACTACGGCGCTCCGGTCATCAACGTGATCATGGAGCGGCTGCCGAACACGCTGATGCTGATGCTGTCGGCCTTCGCACTCGCGCTCACTTTCGGCATCGTCATTGGCTGGGTGATGGCCGTATACGCCAACCGCTGGCCCGATCGGCTGCTGACGACGGGCGTATTGCTGCTCTACTCTGCGCCCGGGTTCTGGGTCGGCCTGATGGCAATTGTCCTGTTCTCGGCGCATCTCGGCTGGCTGCCAAGCGGCGGCAGCGAGACCATCGGCGCTTCACTCACCGGCTTTGCCAAGGTCCGCGACCGCGTCCTGCATCTCATCCTGCCCGCGGCGGCACTCGCGACCTTCTTTGTGGCGATATATGCCCGCCTCACCCGCGCATCGATGCTCGAGGTGCTCCGCCAGGATTTCATGCGCGCCGCGGCGGCGAAGGGTCTTCACCCGATCGTCCTGCAATTCCGTCACGCTTTACGCAATGCGCTGATTCCCGTGACCACCGTCGCCGGCCTGCATCTGGCGAACCTGCTGAGCGGCGCCATTGTCGTCGAAACAGTTTTCAACTGGCCGGGTCTCGGCCGGCTGGCGATGAACTCGTTGATCGCTCGCGACTTCAACGTGCTTCTCGGTATCCTCTTCCTTTCCTCCATCATCGTGATTGTGACCAACATCGTCATCGACCTGATCGTGATGTGGCTCGATCCGCGCGTTGAGGTCTAGACCAACATGACGGATATGGTTGCCAACAACCCCGGCGTGCCCGTCATCGAAACGGCACCTGAACCAACGCGCAGAGGAAGGCGATCCTTGCCCGCCTCCATGCGCGACCCATTCCTGTGGATTGGAATGGCGATCCTTGCCATCGCAATCGCGTTGGCGATGTGTGCAGGCTTGCTGTATCCAGGCGACCCGCTCGATATGGCGGGGCCGCCGCTGCTCTGGCCCGGCGAAGACATTTCCTATCCCCTCGGAACGGACGCTCTCGGCCGCGACCTTGCCGCTGGGATTGTTCATGGCGCACGCGTATCTCTCATGGTCGGCGTCTGCGCAGCACTGCTCGGCCTTGTAATCGGTACGACGGTCGGATCGCTTGCCGGTTACTTCGGCGGGATCGTTGACAATGCACTGGTGCGCCTTACCGAACTGTTCCAGACGATTCCGACATTGCTGCTGGTGATCGTAATTCTCGCCATTGGCAATCCCTCGGTACCGTTGATCGTGTTTGCGATCGGCATCGCTTCCTGGCCGATGATTGCGCGACTGACGCGTTCCCAATTCATGGCACTGCGCGAGGCGGACTTCGTGATGGCCGCGCGCGGTCTCGGCTATAGCACCCCCCGCATTATCCTGCGCGAAATCCTACCGAACGCATTGCCGACCATCATCGTCGCGACCTCTGTACTGGTGGCCAACGGCATCCTCGCCGAAGCGGGCTTATCGTTCCTCAACCTGGGCGACCCAAATCAAGTGAGTTGGGGCAGCCTGATCGGCAATGGCCGCGCCATGTTGCGGACCGAATGGTATCTCACGGCACTGCCCGGGCTCGCTATCGTGCTCACGGTGCTGTCGATCAACATCATCGGCGACAGGCTCACCGACATTCTCAATCCACGATCAGGTGCGCGATGAACAAGCACGCCTCCCTTCCACAACGACCGTTTCCGGTTCTGGAAGTGCTCGACCTGCAGGTCGCCTTTCCCGGCAATGTGGCCGTGAAAGGAATTACGTTCGCCATCGAGGAAGGAAAGACGGTCGCGCTGGTCGGCGAATCCGGTTGCGGCAAATCACTGACGGCCTTTTCGATCCTTCGATTGCTGCCACCAAACGCGTCAATCAGCGGCGGGCAGGTCGTGTTCGACGGCATCGACCTTGCGACAGTCAGCAGCCGCAAGCTGCGTGAGATCCGGGGCAAAGGCATTTCGATGATCCTGCAGGAGCCGATGACGTCGCTCAATCCGGTGCTGACTATCGGCGCGCAAATTGCTGAGATCATCCGGCGCCATGAGCGCCTATCACGCAGCAAGACGAGAGCGCGGGTTATCGAACTGCTCGACTTGGTCGGCATTCCCGATCCGCAGCGACGCTATGATCAGTTTCCACACAACTTTTCCGGCGGCATGCGCCAGCGCGTGATGATAGCAATGGCGGTCGCCTGCAATCCTCGCCTGCTGATCGCCGACGAGCCCACCACGGCACTGGATGTGACGATCCAGGCGCAGGTGATGGAATTGCTGAACCGCCTGCGCCGACAGCTTTCGATGGCCATGCTGCTGATCACGCATGATCTCGGCGCCGTCGCGCAATGGGCCGACCGCGTAGCGGTGATGTATGCGGGGCGGATCGTCGAACAGGCCTCGGTTAAGGACTTCTTTCGTGCCGCAAGGCACCCTTATTCACGCGGCCTGCTGAGCTCATCGGTCAGCGATCACGCACATTATACCCGTGTACGGTTGAACGAGATTCAGGGATCGGTCGCCTCCGCGGCCGGCGAGGTCGGCTGCGCCTTCGCGCCACGCTGTCCGCAGGTCGTGCCCACCTGCCGCGCCACCCCACCCGAGCTCAGAACGTTCGACCGCGCCACCACCCGAACCGGCTGGTCGATCGCGTGCAGTCAGATCCCGGTTTGAAAGGCACGACATGTCGCTGCTTTCGGTCGAAAACCTCCGCACCAGCTATACCTCGCACGGACACACCCTGCATGCAGTTGACGGCGTCTCATTGGACGTAAACGAGGACGAGACGGTCGGCCTCGTCGGCGAATCCGGCTGCGGGAAATCGACGCTTGGCAAAACCATCGTACGCTTGTTGCGACCGAGCAGCGGCTCGATACGCCTCAATGGCGAGGATATCAGCACGGCTGACGACAGATCGCTTCGCAACGTCCGCCGCTCGATACAGATGGTGTTTCAGGATCCCTTCGGTTCACTTAACCCGCGGCAGCGGGTCGCAACCATTCTCGACACACCGCTGAGAGTGCATGGCATCACCGACAAGCAGGAGCGGAAGCGACGCATCCTCGACATTACGAACCGCATAAGCATCCCGCAGGAAGCACTCAACCGCTATCCGCACGAATTCTCCGGCGGGCAGCGGCAGCGTATCGGCATCGCTCGTGCGCTGATATTGCGGCCGAAGCTGATCGTTTGCGACGAGCCTGTATCTGCGCTCGATCTCTCAATTCAGGCACAAATTCTCAACCTGCTGGTTGACCTGAAGCGCGACCTCGGCCTTTCCTATCTCTTTATTTCCCATGACCTCTCGGTGGTCCGCTATTTCGCTGATCGCGTGCTGGTCATGTATCTCGGCCGCATCGTCGAAAGCGCGGATCACGCCACACTCTGGCGCGATCCACGACATCCCTATACGCGCGCGCTGCTGGCCTCCGTTCCGTCCGCCGGAAAAGCCGGATCAGACACTCCCGCGATCAAAGGCGAAGTTGGACGCATCGCACCCGGCGGCTGCCGGTTTCACGCTCGTTGTCCGATCGCCGTCGAACGTTGCGCCACCGACGATCCGGCCCTGCGCAAGCTCGCCGGTGGTCATGCCGTGGCCTGCCATCTCGCATGAGATTCAATAACAGCGACCAGATCGGGATCGACAATGAACAAACTACTCGCAGGCCTCCATCCGAATCCGTTTGAGATGAGTCTGGCTACGCTTCAATCGCGCCGCAGCGCGAAATGGAATCAATACGATCGGGACGTCCTGCCGGCCTTCGTCGCGGAGATGGACTTTTCCGTTGCAGCTCCCATCCAGGCCGCAATCGAGCGGATTGTTCAAGCTGGTGACTATGGCTATCCGATGCGTGATGGCCAGAGAGCCGGGCAGGCGCTTGCGGCCGCCTTCGCTGCGCGCATGGAGCACCTGTACGGCTGGAAGCTCGCGCCGGAACTGGTGGTGCCGCTCTCGGATCTCGTCCAAGGGACCTATGCGCCGATCCTCGCCTTTTCCGATCCGGGAGACGGCGTCATCCTGCAGACCCCCAATTACCCGCCATTCCGCGAAGCCATCCTGTCGACCAAACGTCGCCTCATTCCTCTGCGCATGCGTGACGACGGAAGCCGATATGCGTTCAACCTCGCCGATCTCGAACGGCAAGTTGACAAGAACACCCGCATATTCGTGCTCTGCAACCCGCAGAACCCGACAGGTCGGGTCTTCGACCGCACCGAATTGCAGTCGATTGCGCGCTTCGCGCTCGAGCACGACTTGATCGTGATCTCCGACGAGATTCACTCCGATCTCGTCTATCCAGGTCACCGGCACACGCCATTTGCGACGCTTGGCGCCGACATCGCCGCCCGCACAGTGACGCTGAACTCGGCCACCAAAAGCTTCAACATTCCGGGACTCCGCAGCGCCCTGGTTGCCTTCGGTTCCGACGAGTTACAGGCCCGCTTTCATCGGCGTATCCCACAAAAACTGACTGGGCAGAGCAACATTATCGGCATCGACGCGACGATCGCGGCCTGGAATGAGTGCAACGGCTGGCTCGACGCAGCGATGGCTCACCTCTTAAAGGCGCGCAATCGCGTCGCGCACGTTCTCGCCACGGAAGCGCCCGCCATTCACGTCCATGTACCGGAGGCCACTTATCTGGCATGGCTCGACTGCAGCGGCATCGCGATGCCAACGTCGGCCTTCCAGTTCTTTCTCGACCGGGCACGGATCGGCTTCAGCGCCGGCGAAACCTTCGATCCCGACTGCAGCCAATTCGTTCGTTTCAACTTTGCGACGTCAATGCCGATACTCGATCAGATTCTCGACCGTCTCGTCAGCGCCGTGAAATCGACACGCGGCCTTCCACCGGCACGGGCAGCCGCCCAATGACCTAACCGCCTTTGCTTCATATCAAGCGTCTCACGAGCAACACCCGCTGACCCTCCCACCATAGAATGGAGGACACCACACATTCATGCCGTGCTCAAAATCGCGGGGCCTCAAAACTCAACGCGGGCGCGGAGGCCATCGTTGATCCGGCGGCCTTGGACGCGTGATCATGCAGCGCGCCTCCGGCGTCAGCGTCGGCGTTCCAGACGCTGATGCCGTGCGCTGTTCCCCGTCAAGGCGCTCCTCCTATTGTCATGCTGGCCCGCTACATCGTCGACCAACGGACTCCGGTAGCGATCGCCGGAATCGCACAGGATCATCACGAGTGCCCCGCTTTTGCCAGCTGCAGCCATCTCCGTCAGAATCGTGAATGCTGCCAATAGAGCTCGTGAAATGACCTTGAACTCACGATCTTGTGGATCGGGATTGAACCGTACAATGCGTCTTTGAAACTGAGCGTAAGGAGCTAAACTTCGTGCTGAAGAGGGTGGCAAGCGTCAACCCGCGCATCTCAGCACATCCATCAGTGTTAGTTCAGATTAGCAACCGACCTAGAATCTGCCCTTCGAGGGCGGCGATTTCCGCAGACCCTCGTTGGCGCGGACGCGGCAGATCGACCGGAACATCTAGAGAGATGCGCCCCTCCTCCAGCACGATGACGCGATCAGCCAACGCGATCGCCTCGGCCACATCATGGGTCACCAGGATTGCTGTAAAACCCTGATCGCGCCAAACCCCTTCCAGCAGCTGCTGCATGGTGATCCGCGTCAATGCATCGAGTGCACCGAGCGGCTCGTCGAACGCCAGCACCTGCGGATTGCTGACCAGCGCGCGCGCCAAGGCAACGCGTTGCTTCTGTCCGCCCGACAGAGTCGCAGGCCAATGGGCGGCCTTGTCGGTCAGTCGGACGTCAGCGAGCGCACGCTCGGCACGCGCCTTCGCATCGCTCCGCTTGCGGGCGACGCCAAGCCCTACCTCAACGTTCGATAGCACGCGCGCCCAAGGCAGCAGGCGCGGCTCCTGGAACATCACGCGCACATTCGCTCGCGCACCGGCCTCCTGTCCGAACGCGATGCTGCCGGATTGGGGATTGTCCAGACCTGCGATCAAGCGCAGCAGCGTGCTCTTGCCACAGCCGCTGCGGCCGACAATCGCCACGAACTGACCGGCGGGAATGTGCAGGTCCACGCCTCGCAGCACCTGATTGTCGCCGAACGCTTTGCGAAGACCGCGGATCGTCAGCGTCAGACCGTGAAGATCAGCGCGCGATTGAGGCTGCGCCTCCGCGATCCTAGTCGCCCCCTCGCGCAGAGGTATGTGCGGGGCCAATGCTGTTGCGATCTGACGCGATCCCATGCCGAGCCTCACTGTTTCTGGAAGGCTGGATGCCAGGCAAGCGTCAGGCGCTCCAGCAGCCGCGACACGCTGTCGGCCAGCTTGCCGAGCAGCGCATAGATGAGAATGCTGAGGATGACCACATCGACCAGCATGAACTCGCGCGCCTGCATCGCCATGTAACCGATACCGGATGAAGCGGCGATGGTTTCGGCGACGATGAGGGTGAGCCACATGATGCCGAGCGCAAAGCGCAGGCCGACAAAGATCGATGGCAGCGCGCCGGGAAAGATGACACGACGAAACAGCTCGCCCCGAGACATCCCATAACTGCGCCCCATCTCGATCAGTTGCGGATCGACGGTGCGGATGCCGTGCAGCGTATTGAGGTAGATCGGAAAGAACACGCCCAACGCCACCAGAAACAGCTTGGCCGCCTCGTCGATGCCGAACCAGAGGATCACCAGCGGGATCATTGCCAGATGCGGAACATTGCGCACCATCTGCAGCGTCGTATCCGTTGCCCTCTCGCTGATCTTCGACAGGCCATTGGCAAGCCCGAGCGAGAAGCCGATCGAACCGCCGATCGCAAAGCCGGCAATGGCACGACCAAAGCTGACCCATATATTGTGCAGAAGCTCGCCGCTCTTGAGCAGCCTCCACCCCGCAAGCGCCACTTCGATCGGCGCCGGCAGAACACGAGCCGGAATCAATCCTGCGACAGAGGCGGCCTGCCAGGCGATCACAATCGTAATCGGCAGAATCCAGCCGACCAACGCATCAAGCTTCGGCGGACGGAAGGCGCAAATACGCGGCAGCGTGTCGGCAAGGCTCATGACCGGGCGATCTGCTTGTCCAGAGGGCGGAAGTCGTTGGCGATGGTTTCGCCGAACGGCCCGGTGTTCACGCGCAACGGCACGGCGGCGCTTGGCGACACCAACGACAGATGCGGGAAGACGAGTTCGGAAAAACGATACGCCTCCTCCAGATGCGGATACCCCGACAGGATGAAGGTATCGATGCCGAGCGATTGATATTCCTTGATCCGCGCGGCCACCGTCGGCCCGTCACCAACCAGCGCGGTGCCGGCGCCGCCGCGAACGAGACCCACGCCCGCCCAGAGGTTCGGGCTGATCTCGAGGTTGTCGCGACGGCCACCATGCAGCTGCGCCATGCGCTGCTGGCCGACCGAATCCATGCGAGCGAAGACCTTCTGGGCGTCCGCGATGGTCTGGTCGCTGACATGGGAGATCAGTTCGTCTGCGGCCTTCCAGGCCTCCTCGTTGGTCTCGCGGACGATCACATGCAGGCGGATGCCGAACGACAGCCTGCGCTTGCGTTGAGCGGCGATCGCCTTCACGCGATTGATCTTCTCGGCGACTTGCGCCGGCGGTTCGCCCCACGTCAGATACTTGTCCACGGTATCGACCGCGACGTCGATACCCGCATCTGACGATCCGCCGAAGTAGAGCGGCGGCCCGCCCGGCTGATGCGGCGGAAACAGCAACCGGCCGTCCTCGATGGTGATATGCCTGCCGGAGATCGTGACGGTATCTCCGGCGAGCAGCGCGCGATAAACGCTCAAAAACTCGCGCGTCACCGCGTAACGCTCCTCGTGCGAAAGGAAGATGCCGTCGCCCTTGTTCTCGACCGGATCGCCACCGGTCACGACGTTCACCAATAAGCGGCCTTCCGATATCCGGTCCAGCGTCGCCGTCATCCGCGCAGCGACACTCGGCGATTGCAGGCCGGGCCGCACGGCCACCAGATAACGCAGTCGTCGCGTGAGGGGCGCAAGCGCAGAAGCAACGACCCAGGAGTCCTCGCAGCTGCGCCCGGTCGGCAGCAGCACGCCGAAATAGCCGAGATCATCGGTGGCCTGTGCGATTTGCTTCAGATAGCCGAGATCGACGTGACGACCACCCTTGGTCGTGCCGAGATAACGGCCATCGCCATGAGTGGGCAGGAACCAGAGAACGTTGGCGGGAGACGACTGCCGATTGCTCATGAGCCGGACTTCCTGACCGCATCGGAAATGACGATCCTCTTCGGCAGCAGATTGAGGGCAAAGAACGTGTCGGCGATCCGCTGCTGCTCGGCGATGACGCCGTCGTTGATCGGCTTGATGCCGTAGCTCTGGCGTTTCAGTGCGAGTTCAAGCACCGGCACCGGCAGACCGACCGAAGGGCTCAGCTGTTCGGCAACGGCCTTGATGTTATTCTCGACCCAGCCGTCGACCTCCGACAGCTCTTTCAGCACCACGTCGATTGCTGCCTTGTCATGTTCCGCCAGCTTGCGCGATGCGAAGTAGAATTGATGGTTGGCGACGATACCGGTCCCGTCCGCCAGCGTGCGCGCTTCGGTCGCCACCTCCGCCGCCGCCTGGAACGGATCCCAGATCACCCAGGCATCGACCGCCCCCCGCTCGAACGCAGCGCGGGCATCGGCAGGCGCGAGAAACACCGGCTCGATCTCCGAATACCGAACGCCGGCCTTCTCGAGGGCCTTCACGAGCAGGTAATGCACGTTCGACCCTTTATTGAGCGCGACCTTCTTGCCTTTCAAATCCGCCACCGTTTGCAACGTGCTGGTCTTCGGAACAAGAATGGCCTCGCCCGTCGGAGCTGGCGGCTCATAAGCCACATACACGAGCGGCGCACCCGCGGCCTGCGCGAAGATCGGCGGCGCCTCACCGGTGTTGCCGAAATCGATTGCGCCGACGTTGAGCGCCTCGAGCAGCGGCGGCCCGGATGGAAACTCGGTCCATGTCACCTTGTAGCCGAGCGACTGCAGCTTTGCATCCAGCGTCCCCTTGCCCTTGAGGAGCACGAGCTTGCCGTATTTCTGGAAGCCGATCCGCACGACCTTGTCCTGCGCGATCGAGGCGTTCGTGCTCGCGACCATGGCGAAAGCCGCCAGCAGACCAACTGAGAGCAGGCCAACGAAGCTCGCCAGCGGCGATCCAACGATCTCCGATAACGTCACAACCCGATGCGCATGCATGCGCGATGTCCTTTCCTGCTTGTCATGATGTTGGATGGATCAGCTCTGCGGTGGCTTCCAGACGATGTCGCGGATCGCGACCGGCTTTGGAATGAGGCCAAGCTTGTGAAAGCGATCCGCGACACCTTGCTGCGTCTCGATGATATCGTCGGTGATCGGGCCGATCAGGAAACTGGCCCGGTCCGCTGCGACCGTCTGGATGTCAAGCGGAACGCCTGTCACGCCCGCGAGCGACGTGGCGACGCTGGAGCGGTTCGCCTCCGCCCATTCCGCAGCTTCCGCGAGCTTCCTGATCACGTCGGCAAGTATAACGGGCTGCTCGCGCGCGAAGTCCTTATTGGCGATAAAGAATGAATTGGTTTTGGTGACCTCATGCGCATTAATGAGAATGCGGCCATTCTGCTTCTTCTCACCGATCGCAAAGTACGGATCCCACACCGCCCACGCATCGATACTGCCGTTTGCGAACGCAGGACCGGCGTCCGGCGGCGTCAGATAAATCGGCGTGATGTCTTCGTAGGCAAGTCCGGCCTTTTCCAGCGCCTGAACCACGATGTTGTGCGCGCTCGACCCCTTG
This sequence comes from Afipia sp. P52-10, assembly GCF_000516555.1. Lineage (NCBI taxonomy): Bacteria > Pseudomonadati > Pseudomonadota > Alphaproteobacteria > Hyphomicrobiales > Nitrobacteraceae > Afipia > Afipia sp. P52-10. Next base: position 650,574 of record NZ_AZSJ01000003.1, read on the forward strand.
GTGAAGCCGACACGCTTGCCTTTCAGGCCAGCAACGGACTGGATCGTCGAATCGTGTGGAACGAGGATGCCCTGGCCGTTGCTGATCCGTTGACCGGCCACATAGACGATGTTCGCGTTGGCGGCTTGCGCGAAAACTGGCGGAGAATCACCGACGGCTCCGAAATCAACACTGCCGACGCTCATCGCCTCCAGCATCGGCGGGCCGGAGGTGAACTCGATCCATTTGATCTGAACGCCCTTGTCGTTGAAATATTTTTCCAGCGTGGCCTGCTGTCGGGCGATAACCAGCACGCCAGTTTTCTGATAGCCGATCCGAATTTCCTTCAAACTGCGGTTTGCCTCTCGCGCCAAAGCCAATGACGAGGCGCCGGCCAATCCCGCTGCGGCGGCGGAAAGCGCAAGAAACTGACGACGCTTCACTTTGATCTCCCGTTCAAACCGCTTCACTCAGCACAATCTGTCAGCAGCAAATGATGGGATCAGCGCTTCACCATTATCAAGTCGTCCAGGAAAATAACGACGCGCGTCCTCTTCGTACAATGTTGCGCACTATAGAAATTGCCGCCAACGCGACTCTCGTGGGAGCAATCGCCTACGCGCTGCGCGCCACCGAAGGGCCGGCGTGTACGCGCCGCGATAGCGCGCTGCGGGGTGCCGTTCAGCAGATGGCGAGTTCGGACCGCCCCTCGCACTGTGTATGCACTCGCGCTTTATTTCAGACACCCGCCGATCGGACGTCGCGCGCGTAAATGGGCGGATATCGAGATCGGTGCGGGTAAAGTCGTTCACAAGAAAACCAGAGAAGCTCTCCGCATTCCCATGCACCCGGAACTGCTAGGCGCTTTGAAGCCATCAGACGTCGGGACGAATACGTGGTGCTAACGCAGCACGGCAGACCGTTCAGCATAAAAGCATCGGCATACGAACGCAGGAATGGACGGCTGCTGCAGGTCTCGCGCCGGGGCATACGCGCAGGGCAAGATGCTCGCTGAGAAGAGCACCACGACTCGCCAGATCATGACGATCTGGGTCACGACGACGTACGCCAAGCTGTACACGTAGGAAGCTGAGCATCGGCGGCGCGCTGCCGATGCCATGAAGAAAGTTGTCGAAGCCAGCTAAACGGCGCGGCGAACCGCGTGACTAAACTCTCTGGCTAACCACACTGCATCTTCTTGAGATGTAAGAACTTTGGCGCTCCCTAGGGGACGCGTCGGACTATCGCAGAAACTCGCATAAAACAGGCACAAATCAGTACGTCTGCTGCGCGAGTGATACCACCAGTGGCTACCACTTTCAATCGCCCTTCCGTTGTTTGCCTCGCTCTCGTCTGCGAGCTCGCTTCGAGAGACGCTCTGTGGCCTTCTGCGGCCCGCCAAACTCCGTCACGTTGGGTCGCCTGCTATCCGCCTCTCGAACTAGCGCTTCGTAGTCGGCCCGTATTGCTGGCGGTGAGGAAACTTCCGAGAGGGCAACACTAACAATGTTGCCGCCCGCGTCATATGCGAGACACAACACCGACACGCTGGGCTTCTTGGTGATCAAACACGCGACTTCGCCGCGATGCGCAACTTCATCGTCGGGCAGCGTGTAGGCGGCCCGATGCAGGAATACTTGAAGTGGCCAATCTCCGCCAAAAACAAAGCTTCGAGCTGGATGCTGCGCCAAAGTTGGCGATAGCTTACGAATAAGAGCCGCAAGATTCTCGCGACTGCTGCTGCTCAAATCGCGGATTTGACTATCGCACTTGAGCCACCCGCTTGGACGGAAATTGTCCAGCACTGCTAACACTTTCGCAAGTTCAGGAGGGAAGTGTTGCTGGGGAGCGGGCTTACTCTCCCAATCCACACTTCCAAAGTGCTGCTCGATTTTGTCGCTAAAACCATCCCACGAGAGGAAGTCGGCCTTCAAGAGTTGCTCGCGCATGTCGTGATCAAAGCGATTTCGCGCGATATACGCGCCAAGGTGATCCTGTTCATCAAACATCATTGCGTCTGGAATGCCTGCAACAGCCTGACGTACGCTCAGATAGTGAAATAGAGCACCGCTCGTAGGCAAAAAGCGCTTTAGGACGAAAAGATCATCAGCCGACATCGAAATGAAGGGATGCTTCCCGAGAAGCGGCTGCACCTCTGGCAATCTCTTGCACATTACCGAGAACGGCGTGAATGCCTCGATGGTTAGTCCTATCGGGAACAGATTGCGAAAATTAGCCAGTCGCAATCTAACAACCTCAGTGTGCCGACCATCGACCAACTGATAGAGCGGCACCTCGGGTGCGCTCGCTAAGTATTCAACAAACCGCCGACACTGCCGGTAGGCTTTCACCACCAAGTCCTGCACTGCGCGGAAGTGTTTTTCGAAATCTGTCTCCGGCGAATGCATTGCCATAACGCCAGCCTTCGCCTCGACGATGAATAGGTTGTCGCCTAGCCATCCTACGGTATCGGTTTCGGCCCATTGGCCCGATGCATCCTTGAAGTAAACCTCGCTAAGAAGTGTAGCCCCACTGAGTTGGGCGTCGAGGATAGTCGAGAAGGCCGCTTCGGTGAGTTCCTTCTGCTTCTTGTTCCACAGTTCGCGGTAGGCCGCGTTTCTGCGGATGAGGCCCCACTGTATTGCGCGATACGCAGAATCTCGAACGAACTGACCATCGGTCGCGTAGTAGTGATCGTCCAGCTTGACCAACGGCTTTATTCGCGCGGGTAACGTTCGCAGCGGCGTTCCCGCAAACGGCCCCGCCTCAAAGAAGCTTGTCTCATTTCCAGGCACATAGGACATATCTCCGAGCAGAACCGGAGGCAGCTTGGAATGCTTTGAGACTTTGCAAATGCCGCCGTAGAACAGGTCTTCCATTGCATTGCCCATAGCCTCAGCAAACTGTGGGTCCACGGCTCTGAACTCTTGAATAGCGGCTTCCATCGATATTGATTTTTCGGCCATTCGCTTAAGCACAGCCTGCCAATTTCCGTGCATCAACTCCGCAGCTTGCGCGTGGCCAGTTCGAAATGCGTCAGCAATACGCTGAACTCCGTCTGCAATTTCATCCGCTCCGACGCCGTAAGCGGCTTTCAAAGCTTCATCGTGCGGAGCGAATGCGAAGCTGAAAAACTCTCGTTCGAGAACTTGATGACGGTGCCCCCTTATATTTACCCAAGTGGTCGTCGCCTGCATGCCCAGTTCACGAAATTCGGGACCAAGGTTTACGGCTCGATCTGACGTGCCACTCACTAGGCAATACTGCATCGTCTGGGTGCGAAACTCATCAAATGCAGCGAGCAATTCGTGGGCCTTCGCTTCGTCGAGCGCCCCGCTTTGAAATGGTCCAGCGTTAGCGCTCCAAACAGCGTGAAGATACTCTAACACGAACTGATAGAAGCCAAAGTCACGGCTTTTGGCCGCTGCTTTCTTACTAGGCTTGCCGCCCTTCTTGGGAAACAAACCTAAGAACACCTGCCCCCATACGTAGCCAAGCAAACTTGTTGGAGGCTGCAAAAGCACAAGCGAGACAATCTTCACAGCGGTCCTTTCGAGCTCCTCTCGAAGCTCGTTGGCAACAACGTCTAACTTTGCTTGACGCTCGGCCCCCTCCGCCATCAGGGCCTCTCCGAGGGACTGCATTACTTTCGCGGGGGCTAATTGTTTATCCATGGCAATAACATCCTCGGCTAATTCGGGAGCGGCCTAGAAATCGATAGTCAACTATTCGCAATGGCTTTCGATTCGATGCAGCCAGCATAGCGCACGACGACGTGGCACGGCCCGCACGGCAAAACGAATCGCAGGGATTCCGAAACAACGGCTGTATAAATTCTAATTGGTGGTATAATTCTATACAGACACGCACTGGAGCCCGCACCGATGAAGCCTAAGCGCCCCTTGGTCACCTACATCCGCGTTTCAACCTCCCAGCAGGGGCGCTCAGGCCTCGGGATCGAAGCCCAACGGACGGCGCTGCGACAGTTCGCACAGGCGGAAGGCTTCGAGGTCGCGCGCGAGTTCGTTGAGGTCGAATCGGGAAAGGGTCACGACGCGCTAGAGCGTAGGACCCAGCTAAAAGCCGCCTTGGCAGCCGCGAGGAAGCTCAAGTGTCACGTGGTCGTAGCCAAACTGGACCGCCTCAGTCGTGACGTTCATTTCATCAGCGGCCTAATGGCTCACCGGGTGCCGTTCATGGTCGCTGAACTGGGCGCGGACGTAGACCCCTTCGTACTTCACTTGTTTGCCGCGCTGGCAGAGAAAGAGCGGGCGCTGATCAAGACACGAACCCGTGCGGCCCTCGCTGCGGCTAAGGCTCGCGGTGTCACCCTTGGAAATCCAAGGCTTCCCGAGGCTCGCGAGCGGGCGCTGGCGCAGATTTGCGGAGCTGCCGACGCTCATGCAGCCCAAGTGATGCCAGTGATCCACGAGGTTCAGAAGGCGGGCGCGAGGACCCTCAGGGACATTGCCGCTGCTCTTAATGCCCGGGGTATCGTGACGGCGCGTGGAGCCACTTGGCACGCCACTACGGTAAAGAACACCATTGCCCGGTCGGAAGCCCTGCGGGAGCGTGCCTAATGTTCACACCCATCGTTGCACTGCTCGGGCTTATCGCGACGACCGCCATAGCTCTCGAATGCGAAGAAGTCGCCTGCCTCTGCTTCGCCGCTATCGCTACGTGTTCCTACTTTGGCTAGCGCCACACCATATGCGCGCCCACAATTTCAGCCGTCCGCTGATCCTTGACCACTGCGGTCGCGGCGCTGACCAAGAAGTCGTAGAGCTGACGCTCATCTTCCGCGAACGCTTCGCGGTCTCCGATGCTACTCAGGATGCTCTGCGCGGTAGCCCGTGCACGAGAGCCCGACGTGCTGTCCCTATGTGCAGGCACAGAGGCTACTCCGGGGCGACTGCGGGCTTCCGAGCGCTGACGGCTTGTGGCAACGGGCATGCGCTCTCTCGGCTCCTCAGACGCGAACCGCTCAACAAACTCGTGGACGTGATTGGAGCGACTGCGAACGTCACCAGCAAGCACGAAGCGCAGGCCATACCCGAGCAGCCAGACGACAAATGCGAAGGCGTATCCGGCCCAGACCACCAGCTGTTGAAACTCGGTGAGCTTCTGATTGGCAAACTGAATGTAGACGACCAACGCGATTGCCAGCCCGGCAATGAACACGCAGGCCCAGTGGAGAGCTATTCCCAGTCTTGCTGCCATGACTTCCGCCCCTTCGTTCCCGCTAGATTCTAGTCAAGGTCGAACGTGGCTAGCAACTGGCTGCGCTCTCGCGAACAAATGGGTCCCCTTTTGAGCGGGTCCCATCTCAGCTAACGGCCCCCGGATGCGGCTTCAAAAACTCCGCTAAAGCCGCTGCTGCTGCTCGGCTCACGTCACCGCAGTAGTCCCCGAGAAATCCCCACGTATCCCGCGCGCTGCGCACGGACCGAATGGCACGAAACGACGTTTTGCTTAGGGATTCCTACGGCTTAACGCGGTTTGGGCCCACTACCAGCGGAGCGCATGCCGCAAAAGCCGTGTTTTCCTCAGGGATTCCGTACGCTTGGTGCAAGTCACACCCACTACAAGACAAAAGGTGCGCACCACGATGTGCGCCGAGTAATTCAATTCGCCCCGCGTCACTGATGTGCTCTTCGGCGATCCCCTCACACAAGTGATTTAGTTTATGGACGATTCAAGCAGACAAGCTCCCCAAATCCCCGGCAACTACAGCGGCTACGTTAGGAGCCGCGAGAGCGGAGGAAATCCGTTCGCGAAAAATCCCCGCTCGACAGCTCAGGGGCTACATCAGTTCCTCGACGGTACATGGGCCGACATGATGCGCAAGCATCCTGAACTCGGTCTCACGCAGGACGGACGCACTGACGCCGATCAGTCCCAGCGCGCGTTTGATGCTTTCACCGCAGACAACACAGCGATCCTTCGCAATAACGGTCAGCCCATTAACAACGACACACTTTACCTGGCGCATCGCTTCGGTGCGGGCGGGGCCCTGAAGGCTCTCAGCGCAAGCCCCAACGCAAGTGTGGCCTCAGTCTTCCCCGAAGTCATGGAAGCTAATCCAGACTTGCAGGGCAAGCGCATCGCGGACATCACAGGAAGCAAGCAGATGAACACGGCCCCCCGCCCCGCACTTAGCACGGGTGCGCAGTTGGGCGACGGCGTGCTGTTTCCCGGCACCAGCGATCCTAGCGCTCAACCGCAGTGGGGCAACGCTCTCATCAATGCAGGAGCGGCACTCGCCTCCATCACCAGCCCTCAACAGGGCGCGGCATTGGCGCAGCTCGCGCAGCAGCCCGGTGGTCAAGATGCGTTCAGCACACACTTCAACGAAAGGACGGGGATGTTGTACCGCATCAACAAGCGGACGGGCCGTGTAGAAACAGTTCGTGCGGGCAATGCCGCACCGTCCTCGTTCGACGAAGCCTATGACAAGGACCAAGCCAAACAGTACTCGGAGCTGAACTCGAAGATCAGTGCCGACGCACAGACTGCGCAGGACGCTTCGGCTCAATCCCAGACGCTACGACAGATGTTGACCAATCCTAACGTACGACAAGGGTTCGGCGCAGAAGAACTCCTGCGGCTGAAAAAGATGGGCAACCAGTTCTTCGGTCTCGGTTTTGACGTTGCAGATGCGGACACCGCGCGTGCGCTTGGCAACCAAATGACTTTACGAATGCGTCAGATGGCTGGAGGCATGCCGGGATCGCTGTCCGATAAGGACCTAACCTTCTTGAAGGACGCGAGCATCACGCTCGATAAAGACCCTGCGGCCAACCAGCAGCTTCTCGACATCTTCGACAAGCTGAACGCTCGGGCTATCGAGCGCGAACAGTCGCGAGCTGAGTACGTCAATCAGAACAAGCGCCTCGACAGCGGTTTCACCAAGATGCTTTCCGACAAGTGGAAGGCTGAGAACGACGCTGCCGACAAGGCCACTCCAGAGCCGCCGAAAACATCCGCTCCGATCATCAGGTGGGGTCGGGACAAGAGCGGGAACCCCATAAGAATGTAGCGGCAATCACCTTCTTCCGCTGCATAAAAACCTGACAGGAGCCTTACTGATGTATCAGCTCGGAAGTTGGTTCACGAACAGCTATGAGGACTACTGGTTCTTCACGCTCGCCGGGGGTTCGCTGTCGCCAACCATCTCCGGTGCGCTTTTGGTCGTCATGGCGCTCATTTGGCTCGTGCTGCTCATCCGCAGCTATCGCCGCAATCCTAACCGCTGGTGGTTCCAAATGGGGATGGCGTACTGGCTCTGGTCACCACTCTATCTCATCATACGCGGCTGGAGGCTCGCTCGCGCACTACGGCGTCCACTGAGCCCTGAGGAAGTCGCGCGGCTTCCCAAAGTGCATCTTAGCGCGGACGGAAAGCGCTTGATCCGCCTTCCTCCGCTCGCGTCGTTACCGAGGCTGGCACAGGACTAACAACATCGATCCCCGTGAAAGCGTAGGAATACTTTGGTGTCCTTCGCTCTCACGGGGAATCAATATTCTTGCACCTCGTGCCACGGCGAACTGCTTAGCTATTTGATGTACCAACAAGATCATCGGTTTTACAAACCGACTGCAGCTGGCGTGTTCACCGCTCCTTAGTGCACACCTGCAGAAGCTCCGTACTGTAGTTGCATTCAACACAGAGGAGCTACCAATGGACCCGACCAAAGAAGAGATGCGATGGGCTGCTGACTATGCGGCAAGAGTTTTGCGCGTGTTCCTAGACGTACACCCGACTCTGTCAATGCAGCTCATCAAAACGTTTGAAGCCGTGGCGAACGAACCCGGCCTCACTGCACAAGAGTACGCCCAGCGCTTAGGGACGCCCTCCGATGTAGTCACGATCCGACTGGCTGATCTGAGTGCGCTGAATCACCATCGCAAGCCCGGCCCGGCTTTGGTTGCGTCCTCAATAGACATTCGAGACCACAGGAAGAAGCGGCACCATTTGAGCTTGCGTGGTCGTCTCGTTCTTGAGCGTTTGGCAACCGTTAAGCCTCGAAAAACGCAATGAGCACTAGGAAGCCCAGAGGAGCCCGCAGATTCATTTCGTGGGCAGCAGGTAGGTGGATAGCCGAACGACCAGACGAACGCGCCTGCAGAGTCCCTAGGAATCCCTAGGGGCCCTCTGGAGCCTAGCCGGACCGAGAAAGCTTGCGGCCCAATTCCCTTAGCAACTATTGCACGCGAGGAACGCTGGTGGTTATTGGCTTTCCCGCATGTACCTCACCAACGCGCAGCAAAGCTCACACAGCGGCACCGGCGTCAGATACGACAATCCGTGCGGTTACGCCGGTCAGCACCCAAGGGGCTCCTAAGGCTCTCTCTAGGGCACCCCGCAGACTATGCCAGTTCGCAGGTTCACACGGGGCTCCGTCAGTGTCCTGCGGGGGACCTCAAGCAGACCTGAGGCAACAATCACCACCAGTCCTCCTGACCAGCCGTGATTTAGTAATTGGAGGTTGTTTCTCCTCAGCTTCCTTGCGGGCTACATCGGCAGTCCCCTTTGAGCCTTTCTAACCACGTGTCCTGAATAGGGGGTCGACAGCTCTAAAGGAGATTTCTTGTTTCTCTTTAGGAGTTTCAGCCCCCTCTTTCTCGACGCCAAACATCAACTAATTGCAGCTAGGTTCGTGCTGCAGTTCTTGCACAAAGATACCCTAACCAACATGCATGCTCCCATCGGCCTGCACGAGACACATGCGCTCGTGCCGCCGCTCGATTTCGTACGTCGGATGACTGACCACTGGACTTCAACTCTTGGCCTCTGCGTCTCCGACAGTCTATGCGCTCTCTGGCGTGTGATGGCTGACAACTTCAATGCCGCCACAAGAGACGCCATCGATAACACCTGCGCTCCGTGGCGCATACTCCAGCCTCCTACAGGATCGGGGAAGACCCAAGGAGCCTGCGTCTATGCGGCCATGCAGGCTCAACTCAACCACGAGGTAAAAGCCCCACTGATCGTCACGCGCCGCATTCAAGACGCAGATCGCCTAGTGAGCACTATCAACGAACTTGCTGGTGCTGACGTCGCTATTGCGCATCATAGCGAGCGCCGTGCAACAAGCGATCAACTCGACACCGCCGACGTACTCGTGATCACGCATCAGGCCTATTTGCGTCTTTCCGGTGCGCAGGAGACGATCCCGTGGTCTCGCGTTTCCTCATGGAAGCATGGACCACGACTACTGACCATCATTGACGAGGCTCTGACAAACGCCGTCGAAAGCAGCAAAGTCACCGTGGAGGCTCTTGGGCAAGTCCTCGGATACATCCCTACGGACTTACATTTGAAATTTCCCAAGCAGGTCGCGGCGCTAAAGCAACTACAACACCTGCTACTGGGCTACGCACGGGCTGATGACAACGCAGCGAGAATGGCGTGGAAGACGGCTGAGGCCCCAATAGACATCGAACTCGACCCCTTGCGCGTCGAAATGAGAACACTCCCGTTCGATCAAATAGCGTTGAGGAACGACAGCCCAACCCAACGCATGCACATCGCACGCCGCGTGGATGCCGTACTTCAAGCCGCGCAATCGATCATGGATAGCTGGGCCTACTTCGCGCAGAAAGGCGCAGAGCCGTCCATCAATTCGGCACTGCTGGCAGTCCCGCTCGATGCGCCGGGCCCCGTAGTGCTTGATGCCACCGCCCGAGCAAATTTCTTCTGGGACCTGTTCGGAGAGCGCGCAATCATCATCCCGGTCCCGGCGCGCGTCCGCGACTACAGCGCAGTAACACTACACGTCGCCCGCGCCCAAGGATTGGGGAAGCACACCATGATCAAGAAAGTTGCTGAACGGTGGCCCCGTGTTGCGAAAGCGCTCGCCACACGACTAGACCAGAGCCGCAGACTATTTGTCTGCATGCACCGCGACACCGAGCACCACCCCTTGAAGTTCGAAAGTCCGTGCGGTGGCCTCAGCGTCGGCCATTGGGGGGCTATCGATGGCCGCAACGAATGGGCGGATCATGACGCCGCGCTTATCTTCGGCCTCCCGTATCGAGATCAGGTTTGGTCTACCAACACCTTCTTTGCTATCCGGGGCGAGCAAGACGATGAATGGTTACAAAGCCCTTCGTGGAAAAATTATCAGGATGTACGCCGCGTGATGGAGCAGCGGCACATGTCCGTATCGATCATCCAGGCAATCAACCGCATTCGCTGCCGACGCGTGATCGATGCTGAGGGCGGCTGTCTTCCCGCTGATGTTTTCCTGATCCTGCCCAACGGCAAGGAAGGTGACGCCATTCTTGGCGACATCACCACGGATATGCCCAATCTCAACGTTGTGGACTGGCCGTTTGAACTGGATGGACCGAAGGTGCGCGGGCTACGCTCGGGATCAGCGGACGAAGCGCTTGTGGCGTTCATGCGCAACAAACTCCCCGGCGAAACTCCGTTTTCCAAGATTCAACGGGAGCTGAGTTTGAAAGCAGAGGGCGTTAAGTCGCTACGCGAGCGCCTTCGTAACCCCAAGTCTACCTTGTTCCAAAAGCTTGCAGAGCAAGGCGTGAAGTACGTATCGCTCGGGGCCGGACGCGGTGCCAAAAGCTACCTTGTGAAACACGCGCCTATCTAAGCCAACCTATGCCAGCACGAACTGTCCTCTTGATCGGGGATTCTCGCGCTGGCTTTTTTTCGTTAGGGCACGTGCGCCCCTATGTATTCCCTTGGCTCAGCGCGCCTGTTCCAACGGGTGCAGCACGTCGGCTATCGGGATTTGCCATTCAACAGCCTTGCGCTCCACGGCGGCCTCTAGCGCTTCTCCGGGGTTACTAATGGCTCTGCCGACCGCACGGCCCTTGTAGATCAGATACCATGCGAGGGCCATCGCCTTAGTGAGGATCACGCGCTTACACGCTGATACAATTGCCTTCATTACTTCCTCCCGCTGTCTGTACGCTAACTGATTGAACTATCTTTGTATGGCTTCACGCGCGCCAAGCTCAGACCACTGTAGTCAAGCTGGGTAATGGCCTTCTTGAGTGCGCTGGGGCCGAACCGATCAAGCATTTCCTTCGCGCCGTACCCGCCGCTCACGGTGGCGTCGTTGGCATGACCGATAAGTGCTTCGCGGAGTTCGCCATCAACGCCGCCTCGGCGCAGGGCGTCTTTCATGTTGTGACGAAATGAATGGAACACTTTGGCAGGATCGTTGATACCTTGCCCACGCAAGTAGCGACCAAACCATTTCGACCATGCGGCCTGCTTGCCTCCAGACGGCGCAATCGCAGGAAATAGCCAAGCACCCGCGCCGCCCTTATGCGCGGCATCTCTGACAAACCTTAAGAAGCCAAGACGAACCAACTCTGCATGAACGGGCACAACGCGCTGCGACGCCTTTGTCTTAACTGTCTTGTTCGCCATCTTGTCAGCGACGATATAGATCAACGAAAGGCCACTTGAAGCTGTCTGTACGTTGCTCGCCTGTAGCGCGGCTAGCTCTCCTTGACGCGCGCCGGTGAAGAGGCCCAGCAACGGAAGCCAGTATGCAGCCATCCCCCGGCCGCCGAGCGGAATATCATGATCAACAAAGACCGCCGAATTAAAGAGGCAGTTTAACTCGGACATTCCGAAGGATGTTCGCGCAGAATCATCCTCATCAAGACGCATCTTGGCGAACGGATCAGACCATTGGACATCGTCCGGAACAACGCCTTTGTCATATGCCCATAGAGCAATAGTCTGAACCGCACCGAGGTTCTTGTTGACCGTTCCTACAGAAATCCTCTCAGCATCGGGATTAGCCCTGCTGAACTCGACTAGTTCTGGAAGCGTCGCAGTCGAGAGTCTGCCAGCACGCTTTCTCGGCACGAGTTGCAGAGCCTCTCGGAATTCACGCGCGTGTGACCGGCGGATCGCAGCGACCGGCAATGGGCCATGCAGTTGCTCGAACAGTGTTACCGCGCGTGCGTACTCATTCTCCGTACCTGCGGGTCGTGCACGCTCCCTCTTCCACCCATCTAGAGCGTCGCGAAGCGTCCCGCTCGTATTTCCGGAGTTAACTCGCAAAGCTAACTGCGGAGCAGCAGCAGGCGTAGCTATCGGCTCGCCTTTGTCCCGCCTTGCGATGTCTTGCAGCGCCCGTACGTGAGCGCTTAGCACCGCCATAGCTAGTTTACGATAATCCTCAACGTTGGCGTCAACGGCCAACCCAAAGACGTCCAACAAGTCAGCGACCTCAACAGCGACCGCTGTATAGTCACCCCTCGCAAGAGCCGTTGAGTACAAGTGCATGCTATCTTCAAGCTGCTCAGCTCTCTTGTAGATTTCTCGATCTGAGAGACCCGCCAAGGGCATTTCGCCAACCTTGAACGGTGTACGAAATTCGACGCCTTCGGCAGTGAGCTGCTTCGCCACTGCTTGGAAAACCGGCTCAGAGCCAGTCCCCTCTCTCCGCTCCTCCTCGTCTTGTTCTAACAAGGCGAAGTAATGTGCGTCCGCGAGTGCTCTAATTTCCGATGAACTCAGTGTCGTTCGAAGGGGGCGCGTTGCAACGAGGGCCTGCGCGTCCGCGATGATGCGGTCAAACTTGATCAGTATCGGCTTGGCGAGCTTGTTCGCTAAAGCAAGGTCTTTGGTGCCGAGTGATTGCTGCAGAAAGAGCTGCTTTGGTTTTCCCCGACCAAGCACTCGCGCCACGGCCTCCTCCAGTCCCTTGGGGACCTTCTTGCGGACGTGAAACATCCCTTTGTCGTGTTTGAAAACGCCAGTCATCGCACGCATCGTCAGTGTACCTGCCAAAGATACCTCTAAAAGGCAGCCAAGCCACTGATTTGTGCGATGTTCTTGATCTATCGAGGCTTCTGAAAGCCTTGGCGCTCCCTAGGGGAATCGAACCCCTGTTTCAGCCTTGAGAGGGCCGCGTCCTAACCGCTAGACGAAGGGAGCAACACGCCCCAGCCATTAGCCGCTTGGCGCGGCCGCTGCAAGCGGGAATGCATGTTTGACCACTGATTGGACGGAATTGTGCCCCGTGGCGTCTATAGATGGCCCGGCAGGCCGGGCCGAGCAGTGTTGCGCCGCTTTCCGGCCTCGCCGTATCCCCGCCGCCTCAAGGTTGGTTGGCGAATTTCAGCCGCCCGGTCGGCTTCAGCGTCCGCGCGTCGAAGGTGCGGATCTCGAGCACACCGCCGGCCTCGACTGTTACCACCAGGCGGTCGTTCGCCACCGAGGTCGAGACGATGCGTGCGCCTTTCGGCAGCATTTCGGTGAGATCAGTGGGTGCGGCCGTTCCTTCGCTGCGGGAGATACGATAGCCGATCACGACCAGGATGGCGGCCATGCCAAGACCCGTGGTCAGCGCCGCGATGAGCATCATACGGCGGATACGCGCCATCATGGCCGCGGTCTGTTCCGGGGTCATCTCGGTGGCTGCAGGTTCGGTCATCGAAGCGTTCCGTGGAACCGCGTGGGGACAGGGCTTGCGGTTTCACCCGCGCGAGGTGCCGGGGCCCCTCGAGGAGGCGTCCGGCCATCTTGCGACGGCACGCCGGCTGCGCCGCTTTAGCCCGCAGGCGCGACCCGCGGCAAGCGATAACTGCCGCTCAGCCGGGCTCTGCGCGGCAAATAGGCGCGGCGCATCACGGTAAACGGCCACAAGCGCGGACGACCAGAGCCCGTGAACCGGCGACCGCATAGCACCGGACATCTTCGACCAGCGGCCGCATGTATATAAAGCGCGGCGTTGCGGAGGTAGCCAACTTGCGGAGGTTGCCATCGGCGGCAGAAGCGGGCTATCGCGACAGCATCGCGCCGGCTGCCGTAGACGCCGTGATGTCACATCGGTCATCCCATGGTTCGTGGCGTCGTCCTTCGCAGAATGTTGTCCTTGCTCGAGGCCTCGGGCGACGCCGCAGACTTCGCAGGGCCGGAATGAGAGCTGTTGGAGTGCCGTATGAGCCGTGATGGCCGCCTCGAAACAATCGCCGTCGCCGCCGAAGACGCGGGCGCCAGGCTCGATCGCGTGCTCAGCGCAGGCATCGCCGAGTTGTCGCGCTCGCGGCTGAAGGCGCTGATCATCGACGGCCAGGTCAGCATCGCCGGCCAGGCGGTGCGCGATCCCGCCTATCGCGTCAAGCCGGGTGACGAGATTGTCGTCGACGTGCCGCCTGCCGCACCTGCCGAACCCGAGGCGGAAAACATCCCGCTCGACGTCGTCTACGAGGACGACGCGATCATCGTCATCAACAAGCCGGCCGGCCTCGTGGTGCATCCGGCCGCGGGCCATGCATCCGGCACGCTGGTCAACGCGCTGATCGCCCATTGCGGCGCCAGTCTCTCCGGCATCGGCGGCGTCAAGCGGCCCGGCATCGTGCACCGGCTCGACAAGGACACGACCGGTCTGATGGTCGCCGCCAAGACCGACAAGGCGCACAAGTCCCTCACCGAGCAGTTCGCCGATCACGGCCGCACCGGCGAACTGCGGCGCGGCTACGTCGCGCTCGCCTGGGGCGCACCGACGCTGCCGACCGGCACCATCAACCTGCCGATCGACCGCCACCGCACGGTGCGGGAGAAGATGGCGGTGCGCATGGGCGGCCGCGAGGCCATCACCCACTGGCAGGTGCTGGAGCGGTTCGGCGGCAATGGCAGCGCGGCGATCGCCTCGGCGCTGGCTTTGGAGCTGGAGACCGGCCGCACCCATCAGATCCGCGTGCATCTCGCCCATGCCGGCCATCCGCTGCTCGGCGACGAGACCTATGGCTCCGGCTTCAAGACCAAGGCGAGCCGCCTGAATGCCGAGGCGCGCGCGCTGCTCGCCGGCCTCGGCCGCCAAGCGCTGCATGCCTGGCATCTGACCATCGAGCATCCGGTCACTGGCGAAGTCCTCGCCTTCGACGCCGACTGGCCGGAGGATATGAAACGGCTCGCCGAAGCGCTGCGGCGCGAAATTTAAGTTCCGGGAGCCGCGGGACCTGGAAATTTCATGCTTTTGCATGGAACTAGACGAAAGCAGAACTTTCGAAAAAGGAGCAAGATTACAACAATTTAACCCACCGTCACGGCAACGTGACGCACCCGAATCCTTCCCTTTTGCGTATCTTATCGTGTATGTTGCAGGTGCGTCGGGGATGTCCTCGGCGCGGAACATCGCAGCGCCCTCGGCTCTTATCAAGCGAGGGTCTGCCTGGCTCGCCGCTATCGGGAGCCTGAACAAACTGGAGGGCTCACACTATGGCCCGTGCTCTTGCTCTGCCGGTCCTTTCGACTGAATCCGGCCTGGCTCGCTACCTCGCTGACATCCGCAAGTTCCCGATGCTGGAACCGCAGGAAGAATACATGCTCGCGCAACGCTACCGCGAGCACGAGGATCGCGATGCGGCCCACAAACTCGTGACAAGCCACCTGCGTCTCGTGGCCAAGATCGCCATGGGCTATCGCGGCTACGGCCTGCCGATTGCCGAGGTCGTCTCCGAAGGCAATGTCGGCCTGATGCAGGCGGTGAAGCGCTTCGAACCCGAGAAGGGGTTCCGCCTCGCCACATACGCCATGTGGTGGATCAAGGCGTCGATTCAAGAGTACATCCTGCGTTCGTGGTCGCTCGTGAAGATGGGCACCACCGCGAACCAGAAGAAGCTGTTCTTCAACCTGCGTAAGGCGAAGAGCAAGATCTCTGCGCTGGAAGACGGCGATCTCCGCCCCGACCAGGTGCAGATCATCGCCAAGCGCCTCGGGGTGACCGAGCAGGATGTGATCGACATGAACCGTCGGCTGGGCGGCGACGCCTCGCTGAACGCGCCGATCCGCGACGACGGCGATCCTGGCGAATGGCAGGATTGGCTGGTCGACACCTCGCCGAACGCCGAAGCGATGCTGGCGGAAAGCGAGGAATACGATCACCGCCGCGATGCGCTGAGCGGTGCGATGAAGGTGCTGAATGCGCGCGAGCGGCGCATCTTCGAGGCCCGCCGTCTGGCTGAAGAGCCGATGACGCTGGAAGACCTCGCCGCCGAGTTCGGCGTCTCGCGCGAGCGGGTGCGCCAGATCGAGGTGCGCGCGTTCGAGAAGGTGCAGGCGGCCGCGAAGGCGCAGGTCGCGGCGCAAGCCGCGGCGACGGCGAAGACCGCTGCGGCTCACCTCGCCGCGCGCTGATCGCAGCGCCTCAAAGAACGTCGAAAGCCGGCCTTCGGGCCGGCTTTCTTGTGTCTGCGGGGGCGCAATGCGCCTGCGCTCGCGGGTTCGGATCGATCCTGCGCTCAACCGTAAGTCTCCAGCACCAGCGACACGTTCTGGCCGCCGAAGCCGAACGAGTTCGACAAGGCGCGGCGGACTTGCGCATCGCGCGCGATGTTCGGCACCACATCGAGCGGAATATCCGGATCCGGTTCGCGATAGTTGATGGTCGGCGGCAGCCGCTGGTGCAGAAGCGTCAGCAGCGTGAAGACGGCCTCGATCGCCCCCGCCGCCGACAGCGTGTGGCCGATCATCGATTTGTTCGATGACACCGCGACGCGCTTCACATGCTCCCCCATCACGGTTGAAAGCGCCAGATATTCGGTCTTGTCGTTCTCCGGCGTCGAGGTGCCGTGCGCGTTGACGTAATCGATCTCGCGCGGCGCGAGCCCCGCATCGGCGATCGCATTCTGGATGCAGGCGGCGACCGGCTTGCCGTCCGGGCTCGCGCGCGTGCGGTGGAACGGGTCTACCGACTCGCCGATTCCCGAAATCACACCGAGAATGCGCGCGCCGCGCGCCCGCGCCGAGGCGAGGCTTTCGAGCACCAGCGCTGCCGCTCCCTCGCCCATGACAAAGCCATCGCGATCCTTCGAGAACGGCTTCGAGGCCTGCTCCGGCGGATCGTTCTCGGTCGACAGTGCCGACAGCAGCGAGAAGCGGATCAGCGATTCCGGGCTGACCGGACTGTCGGTGCCGACGCACAGCGCAGCCTCAGTCTCGCCACGGCGGATCGCCTCGACACCGAGCTGCAGCGCGGTCGCGCCGGAGGCACAGGCGGTGTTCAACGAGATCGGCGAGCCACGGGTGCCGAACGCAGCCTGCAGCTTCAGCGCGACGGCACCATGCTGACACCAGCGATCGAGCTCGCGGAATTGCCCGCTCGCCGCCGCGCGCAACAGGTCGTCATAGCCGACGGCGTCGTTCGCATTCGCTGCGGCCGCCAGCCGCTGCCGTTGCGGCCATTCCATCTCCAGCGGCGGCAGCGCCAGAAACAGCGGCCCGGGAAAGCGTCCCTTCGCGCCGATTCCCGATTGCGCCAGCGCTTCGCGGATCGCTGAATCGGCAAACGCCTCGCAATAGTCCGGCCCATAGAAAGCCTCGCCGCCCGGCCAGACGATCGCCGCAGCAATCTGCGTCTTCAAGTCCGTGGTCGGAAAACGGGTGATCCTGCGGATGCCGGATTGGCCGGCGGTCAGCTTGGCCCAGTTGTCCTCCTTGCCGACGCCGAGCGCGGTGACGATACCGATGCCGGTGATCGCCACCGGCTGATTTTTGACGCCCGACATGCTCATGCCACGGCCTCCAGCAAAGCGAGGCCTTCGCCGTAGTGGCGGCCGACGCCGGTGACGACAATCTGGCTGATCGCATCGCCTGCGACACGCTGCTCGATGCCGTCCGAGGCCGGATAGAGACGGCCCTGCTGCAACAGCAGCGCGGCGATGCCGATATTCATCGGAAACTGCGCCTGCAAGCCATGACCGGTGAACGTGCCGGTCGCTCGCAGCGGCCGGTCGCCGACGCTGCTCAGAAAGCCGCGCTCGATGGCGGTCGCGGGCTCCGCGCCCGATGCGCCGGAGATGATGCCGACACGGGCCCCGAGCGCCGGCTGCAGCTCCGACCACAATGCCTGCAAAACCGCCTGCCGCTGCGTATCATCCGCCGCCGCATCGGAGACGACGCGCGCCAGCCTGGCGACAGGCCGCACGCCCCGCGCGCGCGCATGCTCGGCCGCCTCCAGCACCAGGAATGCGCCGATCGATCCCAGCGCCATGCCGCCACCGGAGCTGGCACGATCGAACACCGGGCGCAATTCACCCGACCGCGCATGGCCAGACATCACGATGTGCAGGAGAAGATCCTTGCGGCTGCCGTTGCAGGACGCGCCGACCAGCACGAGATCGCCCTGGCCGCTGGCGACGCGGGCGGCCGCGATCTTCACCGCATCGACACCGGCGGCCTCCTCGCCGACCAGCGTGCGCGCCGAGCCGGTCACGCCATGGACGATGGCGATGTTGCCAGCGAGCAGGTTCGGCAGCTGCCCGAGAAAGAATGTCGGCCGCAGATCGCTCGTCAGACGCTGGTTGAGAAACTGCGCCGGATCGTCGGCGCTGCGGATGCCGCTCAGCACCGCGCTGTCCACCGCAACGTCGCGCTCGCCGCCGGTGGTGGTGGTCACCATGTCCATGCGCGCGAGCCGCTCCTTGTCGTCCTTCAGCGCGGCGGACTGCAGCGCGAGGCCGGCGGCATAGGTGCCGATACGCTGGCACAGCGCCATCTGCCGCTGATCGCTCTTCTTCGGAATCTGCGCATCGAACGACATGCCGGCGGGAAGCGGAAAGAAAGCGTAGGGCGCGTACTCGGCGGTGTTCGCCTTCACCCCTTGCGCACTCAGGCCGAGCCCATGCACATCACTGCCCTCGCCGAGGCAGGACACGATGCCGACACCCGTGATCCAAACGTCGCGACTGGTCTCACTCACGATAACCGACTTCCGCCCCCAAAACCCCGGCCCATCCCCCGATCGGGCCTGCAACTCTCGTCAGTATTTAGGATGCCGTTCCGTGTTCGCCAGCGGTGGCCCGCACATGCGGCGACGGCCGCACCACCCGCGTCGCAAGCCCCACCGCTTCCAGCGCACGAATGGTGATCCAGGTGACGTCGATCTCCCAGGCCGTATGGCCGTGCCGCGCCGAACGCGGATCGGCATGGTGATTGTTGTGCCAGCCCTCGCCGTTGGAGAGGAGGCCGACGAAGACGTTGTTGCGGCTGCAATCCTCGGTGCCGTAATTGCGATAGCCCCACAGATGCGTCACCGAATTCACCGACCAGGTGATGTGCCAGACGATCACGGTGCGCACGAACACACCCCAGACCAGCACGCTGAGGCCCATCCGCAGCACCTCCGCCGAATCCGCGCCGCCGACCAGCGCAACGCCGACGCCGATCAGGAAGAACACGACCCACGAGCCGAGGATCACCCAGAGCCACGAGCCCCTGCGCTCCAGCCAGACATAGAAGCGGTCGCGCAGAATATCCTTGGCATAGCGATCGAAGATGCCGAGGCGATTCAGCTCGCGGTTCTCGACATAGATCCAGTGCATGTGCGCCCAGAAGAAGCTCACCAGCGGCGAATGCGGATCGGCCTGCTCGTCCGCATGCTGATGATGCTTGCGATGCACCGCGACCCAGCGCGCCGGCGTATCCTGGAACGAGCAGACGCCGAGGACCGCGAAGGTATGCTCGAGCCATTTCGGACAGACGAGACCACGATGGGTCAGCAGCCGGTGATAGCAGAGGTTGATGCCGAGCGTGCCGAACAGATAGATGCCGACGATGCAGAGCACCGCGCCGGTCCACGAGAACAGCCAGGGCAGAAACGCCAGCGCCGCGACCGCATGGTAGAACACCAGCGCGCCGGCGTTGAGCCGATCGATCCGCACCGGCTGCGATCCCTCCGGCGGCGCCAAACGGGATTGCACCAGCAGCGTCTGGTTCGTCATCTCGGTCAACCTGAAAATCCCCCGAACGATCGTCCGCCCCTGCGCCGCAGGGCCTGCAGAGCGCTACAGGTAGCCCAATGTGCCTGCGGCGTCGAGCAGCAGCCGGCGCCAATAAAGCGCAAAGCCGGCTGCAACATGGACAGAACCGGGCGAAAGCGGGAGGATTCCGCAAGGCTCCGCCGCGTTTTGCAGCGCTCGGTGTCTGCCCGCTCATGCGCGCGGGACTTCTGCAGCGCGCGGACCTTGCGTCATTCCCCGGAACCCTCGGCTGCGAGCTGGCGCCGGCGTTCCTGCAGCATGGACCACAGCTCGGCTGCGGTGCGCGCGCTTTGCTCCGGCGTTTGCGGCCGCCGGGACGCCGCGATGCAGGGAAACTCCGGCGCGCCGCGACAGGCTTGCGCACGGCGGCAGGCCGGCCGGCTGCAACGCCGCCACAGCCGCTTGACCTCCGCGATCAGCCCGAACAGCTTCACCGCGAGCTCCGCCTGCGCCACGACGGGATCGTACGGCTGCGCATGCGCCGATGCCCTCTCTGTCGCCGCATCAGCGTTGCCTTCATCCCTCTGGCCGGGTCGTGTTCGACCAGCACCGGTTCGCAACACCTTCGTGCGCGGCCGCGCGGGCACTTCACCGTCACGCCCACCGGCGCGTGCTGCGCCGACACCACGACGTCCTTGGCGTTCATCCCGACCGTTGCTGTCGTATCCGTCACCATCCATCCTGCTCATACCGATCTCCGCTGGCCACGGCGGATCGCCGCCGCGCCAGGCGCACGGTCGCCGCGCACCGATGGGCACGGCCACCTCGGCCGTGCATGGGTTGCAAACACCCCTCCTTGGAGGGGGCGGAGCGCCGAAAGACGCATCCATGATCAGAGCCGCGTCGCAGAACCGCTGCGCCGCGTTCGTCTTTCGACGCTCCACCGCGGCGATTTCTGTCCCCGGGGCCATACTTCCGGCATCGGAGCCGCGCACCGCGCGAGCTGATCCGGCAGGCTTTCGCCCGCCTTCATCCGATCCCGTCCAGCCATTGAAGGCAGAGTCCCTTAGTGGACCCGGACGGCTACCCAGGGCCTCCCGAGTGCGGCAGGGCCGTCGCCCCGACCGCCCGCAGGCGCCGCTCCGTCCCCGCATTTCGAGGCGTCCCAGGAAACGCCCCTCCGTGAGAACGGATGTTAGGATTATAAGCCCAATTATATACTTTAAACCACAGGCTACAAAATGCATGATAAACATGCGGAAGGCGTAGCGCCTGATGCTGGCGGGCCCGAGATTGGATATGATGAAATCAAGCGCAGGCTTAGAGCGCTCGATCCAAATTGCTACGTTGCAGACATCAATGGCGAAATCGCCATTGATGGCACCTTCAAAATTGTCGGCTTCTGCAAACTTTTTGATCAATTTTCGGGGCGGTAGGCCTTAGCGAAAGCGGTGTATACTTTCTCTGTCGTTACGCAGAGCTGGTTCAAAGAGTCGCCGCTGATCGAATAAGAGACTGCCTCGCCTTCAAATGTGTATATAAATTCTCGACCGTTTATCGCAGACCGAATTACCGTGGTTCCGGCGTCGGATTTGACAAAACCTGGGATGTCCACTGGACCTTTAATACCATGGTCCATTGAGGGGGCCAGATTTTCTCCTGCGTGCGCGACTGCTTGGCGCATCTTAAAATAAAGCGGAAAGTAACGGTCAAAGTCTTTTTCCACCTGCTTCAGAAGGTCCGTATCGACCAACTCCAGCAGTGTGGGCGTGGCTCTAAAAGAGCTTCTGATGATGTGCAGAACTTTACCGAAGTGGTAGATCGTCATCGCGCCGTCGCGTGCTGCTAAGAAGGGCAGCCGCCTTAAGGCATCTGATACTGCATTGTCTTCGCTTTTCAACACTTGGAAGTTCTCGAACAAAATGAGAGCCGCTAAAAAGTCTTTGCAATAGGATCGCAATTCATCGACCAAATGAATAACGTCGCTCGTCGCGTTGATCTCCTCCTGTGGGAAGATTTGGTAATTGAGAGACGGCCCGTAATTTTTGAGGACAGGGTGCATGGCAGATACGTCCGATAAATATGATGATAGGGAATCTCAAAAGCGTTTTGACGCTGCGCTGAAAGGCGCGCTCAAGACGCCGCACAAGCCATTGAAAGAGAAACCGCCGGCTAAAAGGCCGAAAGCGAAGAAGAAGGCTGCGAAATGAAGATCATTCGTCAGCTCTTAGTGACACTTTTTGCCAAGTGTCTCCGCGTGCCAATAAAGGTACGCGAAGACTTTTGGTTACACGCTAAGCTCGAATGTTCTGGCGAAGCCAAGCAACGCCATCTTGTTTCGCTTTAACGCACGCCCAATCTGCGCCTTGTTGCAGTTCGACTACAGCCACTGAATCGTCGTCGTCAGCCGCCGCTTTTATTATGTCTCGGACTTGAGAGGCAGTGAGCTGGGCACTTAAGACCCATAAAGATTCCAGCAAACGGGTTGCCCCTAAATTTTCGAGCGCTTCCCAAACGGGTTCGTAGTTCCGTTGTTTGTGGAGATCGTAGCTTGCGATAAATTTAGCCATGTATGGCCCTTTCTAAGTCGGGGCCGCTATTGACTAAAGGTGATTCTAGAATCACTGTCTGGTTGTTAGACTACCTTATTGCCCGCTAGCAGCCCCTAAGCTGTTGGTGCGGGTTCGGAGGGCCGCCCCGCCAAGGGCGGCCTTTTCCGAATCAAGGTTCCATTTGGATGAGATTCGCAACCAAGAGTCGAGTCCGTTCCCGGTTCGCCCCCGTTACTCACAACCCTACTTTGTCCGCCAGTATTTGACGAATTTTGGCCGTGGTTAAGCCTTATAGGAATATTGTCAAGAGCGCGTCTCCGCCCCCGAACCGCGATATCGCTGGGCGGCGTCAGTGGCCTTCCTCGCCGACGTCGTCGATCAACGCCGCGAGCTGCGCGCGGCAGGCCACCGCCATCGCCGCCGTCAGCAGCACGAGGGAGGGCCACGCCGCGCTGCCGAAGATCGACAGATGCGTCGCGATCGCCCCGAACAGCAGGCAGACGAGCACTACGCCGGCGAACGGAGTTATCGCCGGCAGCAGGACGCCCGTCGCGCCCGCGACCTCAGCGACGCCGCTCAAGTAGCGAAGCCATTGCCCGAGCCCGAGCCGGGCGAAGTTCTCGACCATCATCGGATGGCCGAGCAGCTTGAAGCCGCCCGCCGACAGGAAGACCAGCGCCAGCATCAACCGGACACCCCAGCGGGCGATTTCGGCCCGACGCTGCTCCATCACCCGCGACATCCCACCGACTCCCGCCGCGCGCGGTCCGCGCGCTTTCGTCAGTCTTGATCTCGCTGTAGGGTGGAAAAGACAAGTAGGATGCTTTTTCTGATGTAGTATGAAAAACATGACTAATGGCGAAAATCCCGACGAATTCGAGCCGAGCGACGCCGTCCGCCGCGCCGCGCTAGCCGAGTTCCACTGGGCGCTGGGCATCCTGACCGGAAAATGGAAAGGCGAGATCCTGTGGCAGCTCGCCCAGGGCAAGGAGCGGTTCGGTGCGCTGCGCCGGCTGATCCCCGGCGTCAGCCAGCACATGCTGACGGCTCAGCTCCGGGAACTCGAGGCGGATGGCCTCGTCAAGCGCACCGTCTATCCGGAGGTGCCGCCGCGGGTCGAATACGAGATCACCGAGGCGGCGCGGGCGCTCCGGCCGGTGTTCGAGGAGCTGTTCAAGTGGTCCGAGCAGTATGGCCGGAACCGGCCGGGTGCACCGCCGGCGAGCGGGGTCTCCGCTCAAGTGCGATGAGATTTGGATCCTCGCGCCGTGCTTCATTGTTTGGGCCCGATCCTGGAGTCGAACCCAAGGACAGCCCTTTCGGAAAGCCGCTTCACCCGTTTCCGGGTCATGCTTTGGTAGGATAAAATAGAAAATTCGTCATACTCCGGCTTGAGCCGCACCTTGGGTCATACCCTAAGGACGGCGGCACCAAGGGGTAGGCGATGACCAACGGATTGTCTCAGGAGCGCTGGCTGACGGCGGCGGAATGCGCGAACCGGACCGGGCTGACGGTGCGGGCGCTGCGCGTCTATGAAGGGCACGGCCTGATCGCACCGAGGCGCACCGGCAAGAACTGGCGCCTCTACGGCGCGCGGGATATCGAGCGGCTGCACGAGATCATGGCGCTGAAGCGGCTCGGCCTCAGCCTCGCCCGCATCACCCAATTGCTCGCGGGGCGCAGCTCCGACCTCGCCCAGACCCTCGACCTGCAAAAGGCGGCGCTGATCGAAGCCCGCGAACGGGCCGAACGCGGCCTGTCGCTGATCGCCGCGGCGCAAGCCAAGATGAGCCGCGGCGAAACCATCTCGACCAGCGAACTGATCGACCTCGTGAAGGAGACCAGCACCGCGCAGTCGAAGCAGGACACCATCTCCTGGCGGCGCTACGAGCAGGCACGCCCGCGCATCGAGTGCCGCATCGATCCCGCGCTGCTGGACGACTATGCCGGCCACTACCGCTTCGACTTCGAGGCGGTGATGACGGTCACCCGCACCGCCACCGGCCTGCGGGCACAGCTCTCGACGCAGCCGGCGCTCGACATCTTCGCGGAGAGCGAGACCCAGTTCTTCTACAAGGCGGTCCAGGCTCAGATCACCTTCGTCCGCGACCGCACCGGCGCGGTGAACAAGCTGGTGCTTCATCAGAACGGATTGGACATGGACGCCGAACGGATCGACGCCGCAACGATGCAGACCCTGAACGCACAGGCGGAGCGGCGCGTCCGGGAGAAGATCGCCTACCCGAACGGCGCGGCGGTGCTGCGCGGGCTGATCCAGCGCCAGCAGCAGGGCGACCCCGCCTACGAGCAGATGACCGAGGGCCTCGCCGCCGTCGTGCGCGTGCAGCAGCCGATCGTATTCGAACTGTTGGCCGAACTCGGCGCGATCACCACCCTCGACTTCAAGGGCGTCGAGGCCGGCGGCTGGGACGTCTACGACGTCTACTTCGAGCACGGCTGCCTGGAATGGAGCCTGGCGATGTCCCGCAACGACAAGGTCAGCGGGCTGGTCTTCCGCAAGCTCTGAGTCAACAAGCGCTGAGTAAATCCGCACCGGCGGCGCACGCCGCGCCGCCGCGACCCACAGCGCTCATTGCCCCCAGGCGGCGAAGGCGTCCTCGAAGGCGCGATCGCCCGGAGCGCCCTTCTCCAGCGCGACGATGGCGCGGCGCTGGTTCGAATACACCAGCGGAATGTCGAACCAGGAGCGCTCCTTCAGGAGCTGCATGTTGCGGCTGCGGTCGGCTTCGACGTTCGACAGGCCTATCAGGAAGAAGTTGTCCGTCACCTTCACCGCGAGCCCCGCAAGCGGCGTGCCGCGCGTCTGCTCGTTTGACTTCATCAGCACACCCGGCACGTTCGACACGCCACCGCCGACGAAATCAGGCGGCAGCTGGAAGGTCATCTCCACCGTGTGCGAGGCCGGCAGCGTGGTGTCGTTGTTACGCCGGATCGACAGCGTCGCCTTGAACTTGCGCTCGGGAATGTCGATGTCGGCGCGGATTGCGAGATCGGTGGTACCGTTGGGCCCGGCGACATTCTCGGTGCGCCAGACCACCTGGCCGACATACTGCTTGCCCTGCGGCTCGGCCGGGTCCTCGTCGTACAACACCACCCGCTGCGCCACCGGCGCCACCGGCGAATCCGACGGCTGGCCGACGCGATCGGTGATCTTCGGCCGGTCGGCCGGCGTGGTGCCCTTCTTCGGCGCCTCCACCTGCTTGGCGCCGGTGAATTCGCTGTAGAAGCCGCGCAGCGACGGCCAGTAGGCGATCACCGCACCGATCAGAATCAGCACCAGGCCGACGGCGGCGGCCCGCTTGACCGGCAAGAAGCCGGTGTTGAGCGGCGACCGCTGGCGGCCGCGCGAGGCCGGTTCGGGACGCGGCGGCGGCCGGTCGTACTGGGAGCGGTCGCGGTAGCGTTCCGCCTCGTCGGGCGATTCGTCGAACGAATAGGGCGGCTCCTGGCGGCCACCTTGCGGCGGCGGCGCGAATTCGCCTGCGCCGCTGCGGTCCTCCATGCTGGGCTCGATCCGGTCGAACTCCGGCGAGGGCGACGGCACATTGGCGAAGGTGCGCCGCGCCGAGCGGTTGGCCTGGGCCGCAGCACCGCCGAGCTCATTGGCATCGGCCATCACGTCGCGGAAGCCGCGCACCCCCTCGCCGCCATTGGCCGCAGGCGCGCCGTTGCGTTCGGCGCGCTCGCGCTCGCGACGCTGGGCCAGGGTCGGCCGGTCGGGACGGGTGGCCGGGCGCGGATCGGGAGCGCGGGACGACCGCGACAGCAGGCTGTCGCGGTCGGTGCTGCGCGGCTCGCGCGGCTCCGGCGGACGACCGGTGTCGCGCGGCGGCGGCGCCGGACGCTCCGTGCGCTTGTCGCCGGCGGGCGCATCCGGACCCGGCGCGGCCGGATTGATCGAAGGCTGGCTCGCCCGCAGCAGGTCGCCACGGCCCCGCCCGATCGCCTCGCGGGACGCCGCGCGCGAACGCTGCGCCGCCTCCTGCTCGACTTTGCGGATCGCCTCCTCCAGCGTCAGCCGCTCGCGGGTGATCTCGCTCTCGGTCAGCGGCGGCTGCACGCCGCGCAGTTGCGCAATCAGGGCCGAACGTGCGCGCTCGTATAGCGCGCGGCGCTGCTCGCCGGTGGAATTCGCATCCAGTCCAGCGACGGCACGGGCAATCAGCGGGTAGTAATCAGCCATTCCAATCCAGTGTAGCCGCTTTCTTCCTGTTACGCGTTACGCTTCGAACGGGTTCTGCACGAGAATTGTATCTTCACGCTCTGGGCTTGTGGATAGCAGCGCGATCGGACAGCCGACCAGCTCCTCGACCCGGCGCACATACTTGATCGCCTGCGCCGGCAGGTCGGCCCAGGAGCGGGCATTGGCGGTTGGCTCCTTCCAGCCCTCGATGGTCTCGTAGACCGGTTCCACCCGTGCCTGCGCGCCCTCGCCCGCGGGCAGATGGTCGATCTCCTTGCCGTCGAGCTTGTAGCCGACGCAGACCTGGATCTCGTCGAAGCCGTCGAGGATGTCGAGCTTGGTCAGCGCCAGGCCGTTGATGCCGGAGGTGCGCGCCGTCTGGCGCACCAGCACCGAATCGAACCAGCCGCAGCGGCGCCGGCGTCCGGTGTTGGTGCCGAATTCGCGGCCGCGCTCGCCGATCAGGTTGCCGATGGCGTTGTCCTGCTCGGTCGGGAACGGACCGAGGCCGACGCGGGTGGTGTAGGCCTTGCAGATGCCGAGCACGTAGCCGACCCCGCTGGGGCCGAGGCCGGTGCCGGTCGCCGCCTGCGCCGCCACCGTGTTGGACGAGGTCACGTAAGGATAGGTGCCGTGATCGACGTCGAGCAGCGCGCCCTGTGCGCCTTCGAACAGGATGCGCTTGCCTTCCCGCCGCTTGTGGTCGAGCAGGCTCCACACCGTCTCGGCATAGGGCAGCACCTGCGGCGCCAGCGCCTTGAGATCGTTGAACAGCGCCTTGCCGTCGAATTCGCTGAGGCCCATGCCGCGGCGGAGCGCGTTATGATGCGCCAGCAGCCGGTCGATCTTGCGCGGCAGGCTGTCCAGATCGGCCAGGTCCATCAGGCGGATGGCACGGCGGCCGACCTTGTCCTCATAGGCCGGGCCGATGCCGCGGCGGGTGGTGCCGATCGCGGTTCCCGTGTTGGAGGATTCGCGCAGCGCATCGAGCTCGCGGTGCAATTCGAGAATCAGCGTCACATTCTCGGCGACGCGCAGGTTGTCCGGGCCGACCGCCACGCCCTGCCCCTTCAGCCGCGTCACCTCGTCGAGGAAGGCCTTGGCGTCGAACACGACGCCGTTGCCGATCACCGACAGCTTGGACGGGCGCAGCACGCCGGACGGCAGCAGCGCCAGCTTGTAGGTGTTGCCGTCGATCACGAGCGTATGGCCGGCATTGTGACCGCCCTGGAAGCGGACCACGATGTCCGCCTGCTCGGACAGCCAATCGACAATCTTGCCTTTTCCCTCGTCGCCCCACTGGGCGCCGACGACCACCACATTCGCCATGTTCTAAGACAATCCTCTAGATCATGACGCGATCGCACCGGACCGCATCATGGCCTTCTCTCCTCGATCGGGCGCATCGTCCCCAGCCGGTCGGGGTCCAATCGGAGTCCACGTATTCGGATCATGCTCAACGGCCCGTCGTCCGTGGGAGTGACACCGCCCAGCGGCGGGAACGGCTCCCAGCAAGGCTTGCCCATCGGATAAAGGATGCTGCCCTCTCGCGCAAGTTAAAGACGGGCGATTGGGGCGGATTTAAGTGGGCCAAACCATTGATTCGCCCGGAAGTTTTAAAGCCGTGCACGACGGGGCGGCAGCCTCTGCCGCAACCCGGCGGCAGGCCCTGCGGCAGCAGGCCCCGCTCAGCCTGGATTCGCCGGTCTCCTGTGTCCGGACGCGGACATCGATCCGGCCGGCCACACGCCTGCAGCCTGCGGCGTTACCAGACCTCGCCGAACGGCCTGACCTCGACCAGGAACGACCAGGCCGAGCGGTCCTGGTGGGCCACATGGAAGCATTCCTCGGCGATCGCCGCCGGCTTGATGTAGAACGCGTCCGGCCGGTCCTTGAAGCGCTCGCGCTGGCGCGGCGTATCGATCACGGCATCGATCACCACATAGGCGACGTGGACGCCCTGCGGCCCCATTTCGCGCGCCAGCGCCTCGGACAGGATGCGCTGCGCCGCCTTGGTCGGAGCGAAGCCTGCGAAATTCGGCCGGCCACGCAATGCGGAGGTGTTGCCGGTGACGACGATGGCGCCCTGGCCCCGCGCGGTCATCTCCGGCGCGATCGCCCGGGCGAGATACAGCAGGCCCATGGTGTTGACCTGGAAATTCTGGTTCAGCACCTGCGGATCGATCTGCAGGAAACTGCCGAAGGCACCGCCGACGGCGTTATGCACCAGCACATCCACCGGCCCGAGCTGTGCCCGGACCGCCGCGACCGCGGCATCCACCTGGGCCGGATCGGAGACATCGCAGACGAACGGATGCGCGTCCGCCATCTCGGCGGCGAGCCCCGCCAGCCGCTCCGCATTGCGCGCCAGCATCGCCACCCGGTAGCCCCCGGCCACGAAGCGGCGCACCAGCGCCGCGCCTGTCCCGGGACCGACACCCGTCACCACACACACCGGCCTGCTCATCGTCATGTTGCCTTATCGTTGCCTGATGGATACCGCGCTCAACCGCCCGCCGGATCACATCGCCTGCGGCGCCGCCGCCAGCGCCTCGCGCACGAAGTCGAGCCGGTCATTGCCGAAGAACATGTCATCGCCGACGAACACCGTCGGCGCGCCGAACACACCGCGCGCGGCCGCCTCCTGCGTACACGCGGCGAAACGCTCGCCTTCCGCCTCCGCCTGCTGCAGCAGCGCTGCGCCATCCAGGCCGGCACGATCGAGCACGCCGGCCAGCGTGGCCCGATCCGACAGATCGTCATCGCCGTTCCACGCCGCCGTGAACAACGCCAACACACAGGCCTCGCCCGTCCCTTGCGCGATCGCCGCCAGCGTCACGCAGCCGAGCTGACCGAAATCGAACCGCCGTAGCCCAGGATTGCGCGCGAAGCCGACGCCATAGCGCTGTGCCCAGCGCGCGAGATCGTTGCGCGCGTAGCGGCCCTTGGCCTCGCACTCCACCGTGGTCGGCCGGTTGCCGACGATCTTCATCAGCGCCAGCACGTCGAACGGCACATAGCGGATCGTCCGGCCATGCGCGGCGGCAAGGTCTGTGAGCTGCGTGCTGGCGAGATAGGAATATGGGCTGCGGTAGTCGAAATAAAACGCAAGCGGTTCGGTCATGGCGCCAGCACCTCCCGTCAAGGTCTTCGCACGCGTTCGGATCACCCATTCCAGGTTTTAATATGATGATCATCATTTTGATATGTCAAGCTGCGGCGGCGCGCGGGATCGCGCCGACGCATGGCAGAGCTGTCGGGACAGTGTCTCGGCGGAATGCTACAAGCGGCGCCCCTTTTGTTTCCACGCTGCCATGACCACGCAAGACCCCGCGCAACGGACGATTCCCGTGATCGGCTGGCTCGCCAACCAGCCTTACCTGCTGCTCAGCCTGACCTCGTTGTTCTGGGCCGGCAATGTCGTGCTCGGCCGGTTCATCGCCGGCCATGTGCCGCCGATCGCGCTCTCGTTCATCCGCTGGAGCGGCGCGTTCCTCCTGATCCTCCCGTTCGCGCTGCCGCACTTGAAACGCGAATGGCCGAAGATCCGCTCACACCTGCCGATCCTGCTGGTGCTGTCGCTGACCGGCATCGGCGCCTACAACACGCTCGCCTATATCGGCCTGCAGTACACCCAGGCGCTGACCGCGCTGCTGATCCAATCCGCAGGACCGCTGTTCGTCGCGTTCTGGTCGCTGGTGCTGTTCCGCACGCGGCTGACCTGGGCGCAGGCGTTCGGCATCGCCATCTCGCTCGCCGGCGTGCTCACCATCATCGCCCGCGGCGAGATCGAGGCGCTGGGCGCGATCGATTTCAACAAGGGCGATCTCATCTTCGCCGGCGCGCTGATGATCTTCTGCATCTATTCGGCGATCATGCCGCATCGGCCGAAGATCCACCCGCTGGCCTTCCTCGCCTTCACCACCGGCTGCGGCGCGGCGATGCTGATCCCGTTCGTCGGCTGGGAAATCTCCACCGGCTACACGCTGAGCTTCGACACCGAGACGCTGCTCGCGCTCGGTTACGTGGTCGTCTTCCCCTCGACCATCGCCTATCTCTGCTACAACCGCGGCGTCGAGCTGATCGGCGCCAACCGCTCGGCGCCGTTCTATCACCTGATCCCGGTGTTCGGCTCGGTGCTGGCGATCGGCTTCCTCGGCGAGGAGCCGCGGCTGTATCACCTGGCGGGCTATGGGCTGGTGCTGCTCGGCGTGTTCATCGCAGCGCGGAAATAACGCCGGCGCGGCCTGCGCAACCGTCAAGGCGCAGCCCCACTCCAAGGCTGCCGACCTCCCGGTTGCAACCGAATGCGGACCGGCGCGTTAATCCCGGTTAGACTTCGTTTGCACGAGCGCGATTCGACCTGACAGGCGACCTCAACGCCGCAGAGCGGGTCGGCTCAAAGGGGTGAACGTCATGCAAGCCACGCGCTTACACATCACGCGTTTACAAACCACGCGCTTCCCAGCCACGCGCTCCGTCGTCCGCCATTCCGCACACGTTTTCGCGATCGCAGCGCTGTTGAGCCTTGCTGCGGTGGCCTCCGAGGCCCAGCAAAATCAGCCCACGCCACCGGCCGCGGGCTCGCTCGGCCCGAAGGTGGCGCCCGCGCCGGTCGGCCATCGCCAACCCCGTGCCGCCGACATCAAGCCGACGGAAAAGAGCGCCGCCGAAATCCAGGAGGAGCGCGCGCAGGCCGACCTCGAACGCAAGCTGAAGATCTGCCGCGGCTGCTGAGCGCGCGGCCCATCGCCTTCCTCACTTGAAGCGCACCGAGTGCGACGCGCGGCGATGACCCGGCGATTGCGCGAGCCTCCGCTCGCTTCCGTCCCACGCTACCGCGCTGATGCGACGGTCCCGATGGCCTCGACCCCGGCCCGAAGGCCGAAGCCGTGCAAGCCCGAGCCGTGAATCAACGTGCCATCAATCGACGAACCGTCAATCGACGTGGCTGTCGAGCACCGGCCCGAAGAACTCCCACCTCTCGCCGGTGAAGCGCATCATCTGCAACTGCTCCATCGGGAAGAAATCGGTCGGCGAGGTCTTGATGCGGATGCCCGGCAGCTGCGTCGAAATCTCGAAATCGAGATTGGCCGCCTGTTTCATCACGTTCTCGCGGGTGAGATCGTCGCCGCACTGCTTCAACACCTGCACGAGGCCGATCGCCTGGTTGTAGCCGGCGAGCGGAGCGGCGTCCGCCTTGTCAGCCTCGGGGAAGTACTTCGCCATGAACTCGCGATAGGCGATCATGCCAGGCGCCTTGTCCCATTGCGGATCGGTGACGTCCATCTGATAGCCGGCGCTGAGCACGCCCTTCGAGGCTTCGAGGCCGGCCGGATGCATGACCGCGCCGACCGAGACCGAGACGTTGGTCATGATCTGGATCGGCTTCCAGCCGAGCTCGGCGACCTTCTTGATCGCCTGCGCCGCGAACTTCGGCGTGGCGATATTGATGAAGATGTCCGGATTCGCCGCCTTGATCGCGACGATCTCCGAATCCACCGTCGGCGCGGTGACCTCGAACGCCGCCTCCTTCACCACCAGGCTCTGGTACTTGTCGCGCAGCACGTCCTTCAGCCCGGCGATGTAGTCCTTGCCGAAGTCGTCGTTCTGGTAGAGCACACCGATCTTCGCGTTCGGATGGTTCTGCAGGATGTAGGTCGCGTAGATGCGCGCCTCGCTGCGGTAAGTCGGCTGCCAGCCCATGGTCCAGGGGAAGTTCTTCGGATCGCCCCAGCGCGAGGCGCCGGTGGCGACGAACAGCTGCGGCACCTTCTTCGTGTTCATGTATTTCTGGATCGCCGCATTGCTGGCAGTGCCGAGCGTGGCGAAGGTGAACAGCACCTCGTCGCCCTCCACCAGCTTGCGGATCTGCTCCACCGTCTTCGGCGGACTGTAGGCATCGTCATAGGAGATGAAGTTGATCTTGCGGCCGTTGATCCCGCCATTGTCGTTGATCATGCGGAAATAGGCCGAGAGCGTCTTGCCGATGATGCCGTAGGCCGAGGCCGGGCCGCTGTAGGGGATGGTGTTGCCGATCTTGATCTCGGTGTCGGAGGCGCCCGGATCGTATTTCTTCTGCGCCGCAGCCGAGAGCGGCGACACAGCAAGCAGCAGTCCGGCCAGGGCCAGCGAAGCCAGCGTCCGCGTATGAGCGATCATTCAAGTCCTCCGCACCGTCGTTGTTGTCGTTGCCTCTGAACCGTGTCCTCTCAGGTCTCGCCGAGCGGCATTCGCGCCGGCCGCGCGCTAATCGACGTGGCTG
This sequence comes from Afipia sp. P52-10, assembly GCF_000516555.1. Classification (NCBI taxonomy): domain Bacteria; kingdom Pseudomonadati; phylum Pseudomonadota; class Alphaproteobacteria; order Hyphomicrobiales; family Nitrobacteraceae; genus Afipia; species Afipia sp. P52-10. The sequence goes on from NZ_AZSJ01000003.1 coordinate 683,268, forward strand.
TCGATCACCGGGCCGAACAGCTCCCATTTCTCGCCAGTGAAACGCATCATCCGCAGCTGCTCGATCGGATAGAAGTCGGTGGCCGAGGTCTTGACGCGAATGCCGGGCACCAGCGTCGGCAGCTCGAAGTCCATGCTGGCGGCCTGCTTCATCACATTCTCGCGGGTGAGATTGTCGCCGCACGCCTCCAGCAGCTTCACGAGGCCGGTAGACATGTTGTAGGCGGTCATCGGCCCGCTCTCGGCCTTGTCGGCTTCCGGATAGTACTTGTCCATGAAGGCGCGGAACGCGAGCATGCCCGGCGTGCTGGCCCATTGCGGATCGGTGACGTCCATCTGGTAGCCCGCGCTCAGCACGCCCTTGGAGTTCTCCAGTCCCGCCGGCCGCATCACCGCACCGACCGAGAGCGAGACATTCGCCATGATGTGCACCGGATGCCAGTCGAGCTCGGCGACCTTCTTGATCGCCTGCGCTGCGAACTTCGGCGTGGCGATGTTGACGAAAACATCCGGATTGGCGGACTTGATCGCCACCACCTGGGACTCGATGGTCGGCACCGTGATTTCGTACGGCACCTCGGAGATCACCATCTTCTGATACTTGTCGCCCAAGACGTCCTTCAACCCGGCGACGTAATCCTTGCCGAAGTCGTCGTTCTGATAGAGCACGCCGATCGTCGCGTTCGGATGGTTCTGCAGGATGTAATGGGCGTAGATGCGCGCCTCGCTGCGATAGGTCGGCGCCCAGCCCATGGTCCAGGGGAAGTGCTTCGGATCACCCCAGCGCGAGGCGCCGGTGGCGACGAACAGCTGCGGCACCTTCTTGGTGTTGAGATATTTCTGGATCGCCGCGTTGCTCGCGGTGCCGAGCGGGCCGAACATCAGAAAGACCTCGTCGCTCTCCACCAGCTTGCGCACCTGCTCCACCGTCTTCGGCGGGCTATAGGCGTCGTCATAGGTGATGAAATTGATCTTGCGGCCGTTGATCCCGCCCTTGTCGTTGATCATCCGAAAATAGGCGGTCATCGTCTTGCCGATGATGCCGTAGGCCGATGCCGGCCCGCTGTAGGGGATGGTGTTGCCGATTTTGATTTCGGTCGCGCTGGCGCCCGGATCGTAGGCCTTCTGCGCCGCCGCGGCGAGCGACGTGCCCACCAATACCAATCCCGCCAAACCAAGCGCCTTCACGGACAGACAACCCGTCATCGACGTCCTCCTCCGCATGGTTCTTGCCGCAGCCCTGACGGGCTTGCGTTCCTTTTCGCGCGCGAAGGCGACGGACAAGACAAGACGCGGCGCATTCGACGGCGGCAGGCTTTCCGGAAAAGGTGGCGCAGGCGCATGAGCCGCGTCAAGGCGAAACGCACGCAAGATGTTGTGCGGCGCAAGACAAAGACCCGCACCGGCGCGCCGAAAGTGCCGCCAAGGCTCTCGCGGATGCGGAAGGATCACGCTATCGTGCCACAAACCAGCAAAGAGCGCCCGAAAGCGCCGTCACAATCATCATCCCGGAGGAAAAACCCGACATGACGTCGATGCTGTCGCGCGCAACCCGTTCATCGCTCGCCCATCTCATGATCCTGCTGCTGACGAGCGCGCTGTTCGCAGGCCTCGCCCGCGCCGACACCTATCCATCCAAGACCGTGACGCTGGTGCTGCCGTTCGGCGCCGGCAGCGCGACCGACACCTCCACCCGCATCATCGCCCAGCAGCTCTCGGCCGCGCTCGGCCAGCCGGTGGTGATCGAGAACAAGCCCGGCGCCAACGGCATGATCGCCGCAAGCTACGTCGCGCGCTCGGCGCCGGACGGCTACACCCTGTTCGTCACCACCAACACCTCGCACTCGGCCGCGCCGAGCCTGATGAAGACCATCAACTACGATCCGATCAAGGATTTCACGCCGCTCGCCCGCACCGGCAACATTCCGTTCATGCTGGTGGTGCATCCGGACGTCCCGGCGAAGTCCGTGGCCGAACTCACCGCTTACGCCAAGGCCAATCCCGGCAAGCTGACCTATGCGAGCGGTTCTTCCGGAGCGATCGTGATGGGCGCGACCTACGCCCGCCGCGCCGGCATCGACGTGCTGCATGTGCCCTACAAGAGTTCGCCGCCGGCCCTCACCGATCTGATGGCCGGGCGCGTCAGCATGATGTTCATCGACGTGCTCGCCGGCTTGCCGCATGTGCAGGCCGGCAAGCTGCGCGCGCTGGCGATGTCGACGAAGGAGCGCTCGGCGCTGCTGCCGGACATGCCGTCGATGCAGGAAGCCGGCGTGCAGGACTTCGACATCAATTCATGGCAGGGCTGGTTCGGCCCGGCCAACATGCCGAAGGACGTGGTGACGCGGCTGAACACCGAGATTCGCAAGATCATCGACAATCCGGAGATCAAGAAGCAGCTCGCCGAGCGCGGCATGGATGCTTTTTCGGGAACGCCGGAGGAATTCGGCAAGTTCGTCGAAGAGCAGCTCGTGGTCTGGACCCGCCTGATCAAGGACGCCGGCATCGAGCCGGAGTGAGTGCCGCAGCCGTACGCTGATTTGGGTGATCGCTGCTGCCGGTAGCGCAGGTCCAATTGCGCCTCCGGCAGCGGCCGGAAAGCTTTGCTGGCCCTTGTTTGACGTGGTTCATCACGCAACCAGTATCCACGTCGCTCGAAAACGCTTAGCTTGACGCCAACATGATGGCCCACAACGAACGAGCCATCGGAGGAAACGCCATGAGCATGCGATGGACACGCACCTGCGGCCGCCGCCGCACCGCCCTGCCCGCAGCCTCTTTGCTGACGGCCTGTTTGCTGGCAACAAGTCTCTGGACGGCAGCGCTGCAGCGCGCCGCAGCGGACACGCAGAAGCCATATCCCCAGAAGCCAATCACGGTCGTCCTGCAGTTCGGTCCCGGCAGCGGCACCGATACGACGACGCGGCTGGTCGGCCAGCACCTGTCCACCGCACTCGGCCAGCCGGTGCTGGTGGACAACAAGCCGGGCGCCAACGGCATGATCGCGGCGACCTACGTCGCCCGCTCAGCCCCGGACGGCTACACGTTGTTCGTCACCAGCAACACGTCGCACTCGGCCGCGCCGAGCCTGATGAAGAATCTCACCTATGATCCGATCAAGGATTTCACCCCGGTCGCCCGGGCCGGCAACCTGCCGTTCCTGCTGGTGATCAATCCCGATATCCCCGCCAAGACGGTCAGCGAGCTGACCGCGCATGCGAAGGCGAATCCGGGCAAGCTTTCCTATGGCAGCGGCAACTCGAGCGCGATCGTGATGGGCGCGACCTATGCGCGCCGCGCCGGCATCGACCTCCTGCACGTTCCCTACAAGAGCGCGCCGACCGCCCTCGCCGACGTGATCGGCGGCCGCGTCAGCATGATGTTCATCGACGTGCTCACGGCGTTGCCGCAGATCGAGGCGGGCAAGGTGCGCCCGCTGGCCGTGGCGACCGGGCACCGATCCTCGGCACTGCCGGAGCTTCCGACCATGCAGGAGGCCGGCGTGGCGGATTTCGACATCAACTCGTGGGTCGGATGGTTCGGGCCTGCCAACATGCCGAAGGGCATCGTCGACCGGCTGAATGCCGAACTCGGCACGATCATGCAGACGCCCGAAATCAAGAAACAGCTGAATGCGCGCGGCATGGAAGTCATCACCGGCCCGCCGCAGGAATTCGAGCGCTTCGTCGTCGACCAGCTTGCCTACTGGACCCGCCTGATCAAGGACGCCGGCATCGAGCCAGAGTGAGAGAGTGGCCTCTCGCCATGATGGGACATCGCCGCCAACGGCTCGGCGCGCAGCGCCGCGGGCATGACGATGTCCTTCGGCTGCGGCTAAAGCGCGATGAGATTTGGATCAATCATCCTCGCGCTTTGGCTCATTGTCAAAGCGTGATCTTTCCGAAAAACCGCTTCACANTTTTCCGGATCATGCTTTAAACCAGCGCTTCAAACCAGCGCTTCGATCGCGATCCGCTCCTCGGCCAGCGGATCGCTGTCGAGGCCCGACTGTTTCGTGCCGAAGATCATGGTCGGCCGGGTGGCCGCATCGTAGTGCGGCCAGGGCCCGGTCGCCGCCGTCGCAGGCTCGCCCTGCGTCGCAAAGCCGAGCCAGGCGTCCATCATCTCGCCCGACAGCCGCTCCACCTCCGCACCGGTGCCGGCGAACTTGTCCTGGGTCGGCGCGCCGAGCGTGCCGAACACGAACGCCATCTCCAGCGCGTGGCAGGCGCCGAACGCGCCACGTCGCGCGGGCGAGACGTGGGTGAAGAGATACACCCGGGCATTGCCGCCGGCCGCGCGCTGGTTCAGCGCCCATCGCAGCGAGGGAATCCGGAAGCGGATGTCGCTGTTGATCGCGTCGAGCAGATCGAGATTGCCGTCCGGCAGCCCGCGCGCCCGGCGCGAGGCGCGATAGACGCCGATCAGGTCGCGCGCCGCCGCCTCGTCCGCCCTCGGCAGCACGGCGCGCACCGCCTTGATCAACGCCGCATCGTCGATCGGATCGCGCGGCAGCGCCGCATCGAACAGCTTCACCTCGTCGCGGTTGGTGCCGATGATGATGTCGATCGCCTTGGCCGCGCCATGGGCGATCGCCTGCATCGGCAGCTCGGGCATGGTCTCGCCATCGGCGACCGGGCCGAACCGCGCGTCGGCGCCGAGCGCCTGCGCGATGCCGCTCTGGGCCTGCAGGATCGCCTCCACCGGCCGTGTCAGCATCTCGGTGGCGCGCGCTCGCTCCAGCCGCAACAGCGCCAGCATGCCGCCGGCAATGCGATCCGCCATTTGCGGCGTCGCGGCGCGGCCGACGCCGCTCTGCTGGATCGCGCGCGTGAACAATCCGCGCGCCGCCGGCATCGTCGTCAGGCACCCGACCGACGCCGAGCCCGCCGACTCGCCGAAGATCGTCACCGCGGCGGGATCGCCGCCGAAGGCCGCGATGTTGTCGCGCACCCAGCGCAACGCCGCGATCTGATCGAGCAGCCCCTGGTTGCCATGCGCGCCGATCTCCGGCAGGTGCAGGAAACCGAGCGCGCCGAGACGATAGTTCAGCGTTACCACCACCACGTCGCCGCGCACCGCCAGCGGGCCGCCGTCATACAGCGTCTCATAGCCCGCGCCGTGGGTGAAGCCGCCGCCGTGGATCCACACCATCACCGGCCGCTTCGCGCCGTCGCAGGCGGGCGTGAACACGTTCAGGTTCAGGCAGTCCTCGGCCTGCGGACCGCTGGCGGCGAAGCCGACGATCATGTGGCGGGTCTGCGGCGCGGCGAAACCGATTGCCGTCGCCTCGCGGATGCCGCTCCACGGCTCGGCGGGCTCGGGCGCCGCGAACCGCTTCGCCTTCGCGTACGGAATGCCGAGAAAGGCCGTATGACGGTCGCGGGTGATGCCGCTGACGCGGCCCGATGTCGTGGTCACGACGTCCAGCGTTGCGGTGCCGCTCATCGCGTTTCTCCTGTTGTTTGCATGCATTGTTCGGCCCTGCCGGCGGGCCGGTCAAGCCGCGGCAAGGCGAATGGCTGTCATTCGTCAGAACGCAACGATCGGCCGACGCGCGATCCGCCCGCGCAGCTCACGTCTTCGCGGCGACCTGCGCGGCGAGCAGGTGCTTCGTCTCCGCGACGTCCACCAACGGATAGGTCTCGAATTCGGCCGGCACGATGTCCGCCCACTCGTTCAGGATGCGGTGCAGGACGAGGTTGCTCTCCACCGCGAACACCGCCACCGCGCCGCGCCCGACCCGCGGGTAAATGTGCCTGCAGATGCCCTGCTCCTGGTAGCGGGCGATCCAGGGCCAGAACGATTGCCGCGTGGCGGCCATGTCGGACGGCCGCTCCGGCCGCGGATTGGAGATGACGAGAAACAGCATGGATGGTCCTTTTGGCTCTGCGTTGAAAGAGGCTTTGCGTTGAAAGAAGCTTGGCGCTGAAAGAGGTTTGGCGCTGATTTCAGAGCTCAGCCTCATCCTGAGGAGGCCGCAAAGCGGCCGTCTCGAAGGATGACTGAGAAAGATGGTATGGCTCCTTCGGCCTCATGGTTCGAGACGCCGCTTTTGCGGCGCCTCGCCATGAGGGTCCAGGCACCACCAATGGAAAGCCGGGGCAAGAGAGCGCATCGGCAACCCTCCGCATGGCCAATCTACTTCCGCGTGCGATAATCGCCGAAGGTGGTGTCGCGCTTGTCGAGCTGATCGCGCACGCTGCCGCCGTCGCGCTTGAAATTCTGCCGGTAGGCCAGCGAGGATTCCGTGGTGAAGGCCAAGGCCTGGATCTCGGTGCCGGCGCGCATCGCCGCCCGCGCGCCCATGATCTCCATCGCCCGATGAACCGAGCGCTTGTTCAGCTGCTGCAGATCGACCGGAATCTTCGCCGCCCGTTCGGCAAACGCCAGCGTCGCCTCCTCCAGCTCGGCAAGCGGGAACGCCCGCGTCGCGAACCCGGATTCGGCGGCCTCGACGCCGCTCATTGCATCGCCCGTCAGCATCAACTCCATGGCGCGGCGCATGCCGACCAGCCATGGGTGAAACTGCATGTCGGGCGGGCTCATCAGCCGCACCGGCGGATAGCCGATCTGCGCATCCTCAGCCACGAACACCACGTCGCAGGCGGTGGCGAGCTCCGAACCGCCGGCGAGGCAATAGCCATGCACCTGGGCGATCACGGGCTTGGCCAGATCCCAGATCGTGAACCAGCCATCGACCACATGGCGCGACCACTGCCCGGCGCCGCCGGCGGTGTGATAGGGCTGGCCGGACCGGTTGTCAGCGGACAGATCGTAGCCGGCCGAGAATGCCGGGCCCGCGCCGCGCACGATCATCACCGAGACGTCCGGATCGCGGTCGGCGGCCTGCAGCGCCTCGAGAATCTCCTTGCGCAGCAGATTGCTCAGCGCGTTGCGCTTCTCGGGCCGGTTGAGGGTGATGCGCCGCACGCGCGGCCGTGGCTCGTCAACGAGAATATGCGTGTACGCGGTCATTGATTCCTTCCCTTTTTCTTGACGCCTGGTCCGAGCCGCCCGGAATCAACCGGACCCATGCGCAAAGACTGCGTCCGTTTGCCGTTTTTGCCTGAGTTGGGCGATTGACCCGACCAGCCGAATTTGCGCTACACTGCCTGCAGCGAACGCAAATCCTGTCGCTCCGTCAAGAGAACCAACCGCAAGGGAAGTACGCCGATGAAGGCCGCCGTTCTGTATGAAGTCAACAAGCCGCTGGTGATCGAGGAGGTCAGCGTCAACAAGCCGGGGCCGCGGGAGGTCTTGATCCGGACCAAGGTCGCGGGCCTCTGCCATTCCGACCTGCACTTCATGGAAGGCCTTTATCCCTGGCCGCTGCCGACCATTCCCGGCCATGAATCCTCCGGCATCGTCGAGCAGGTCGGCTCCGACGTGACCTATGTGAAGCCGGGCGACCACGTCGTCACCTGCCTGTCGGTGTTCTGCGGCACCTGCGACATGTGCACCACCGGACGCCCCGTGCTCTGCACCGGAACCGACGTGAAGATGATGCCGGGCGTCGCCAACCGCTTCTCCTGGGGCCGCAAGGAGAAGCTGAACCAGTTCCTGAACCTGTCCTCGTTCGGTGAGCAGATGCTCGTGCACGAGAACGCGATCGTGAAGATCAAGAAGGAGATGCCGCTCGACCTCGCCGCGCTGATCGGCTGCGGCGTGATGACCGGCTATGGCGCCGTGGTGAACACCGCCGGCGTGCGGGCCGGCGAGACGGTTGCGGTGCTCGGCTGCGGCGGCGTCGGCATGGCGGCGATCAACGGCGCGAAGATCGCCGGTGCGGGCCGCGTGTTCGCCATCGACACCAATCCGGCTAAGCTGCAGCTTGCGACCAAGCTCGGCGCCACCGACCTGATCAACCCGAACGACGGCGATCCGATCAAGCAGATCAAGGACAAGACCAACGGCGTCGGCGTCGAGCACGCGATCGAATGCCTCGGCGCGAAGATCACCGCCGAGCAGGCGTTCGGCATGCTGGCGCCGGGTGGCACCGCCACCGTGGTCGGCATGATCCCGTTCGGCACCAAGATCGAGCTGCACGGCGCCGACTTCCTGCGCGAGAAGCGCATTCAGGGGTCGTCGATGGGCTCCAACCACTTCCGGGTCGACATGCCGCGCCTCGTCGACTTCTACCTGAAAGGGCTGCTGCACCTCGACGACTGGGTTTCCGCCCGCATCAAGCTGTCGGAGATCAACGACGGCTTCGCCGCCATGAAGGCGGGCAAGGTGGTCCGCAGCATCATCGAGTTCAACTAAGCGACCGAAACCTCCCCCGAGACACCGGGGGAGGTTTTTTCTTGCCGCCGCGCGATCCCTGCGAAAACGGGAGCTACCGGGATCGGCGGACGAGCGGCACCATCGACGACAAAACCTGCGCGGCAGACGCGGGGCGATCGACAAGACCACATCCAACAAGACACAAACAAGACCAAGACGCGCTGAAGCGCCGGGATCGGAAACACCAAGGACAAGGGAAACGCCATGAAGGCCGCCGTTCTGTTCGAACCTCACACGCCGCTGGCGATCGAAGAGGTCAGCGTCAACAAGCCGGGGCCGCGTGAGGTCCTGATCCGTACCAAGGTCGCGGGCCTCTGCCACTCCGACCTGCACTTCATGGAGGGGCTCTATCCCTATCCGATGCCGGTGATCCTCGGCCACGAATCGTCCGGCGTCGTCGAGCAGGTCGGCTCCGACGTGACCTATGTGAAGCCGGGCGACCATGTCGTCACCTGCCTGTCGGTGTTCTGCGGCACCTGCGACATGTGCACCACCGGCCGTCCCGTGCTCTGCACCGGCACCGACGTCAAGCTGGTCGCGGGCACCGACAAGCGCTTCTCCTGGGGCCGCAAGGAGAAGCTCAATCAGTTCGCCAACCTTTCATCGTTTGCCGAACAGATGCTGGTGCACGAGAACGCGATCGTGAAAATCAGGAAGGAGATGCCGCTCGACCTCGCCGCCCTGATCGGCTGCGGCGTGATGACCGGCTATGGCGCGGCGGTGAACACCGCCAAGATCCGCGCCGGCGAAAGCGTCGCGGTGATCGGCTGCGGCGGCGTCGGCATGGCGGCGATCAACGGTGCGAAGATCGCCGGCGCTGGCCGCGTGTTCGCGGTCGATACCAACCCGGCCAAGCTGCAGCTCGCCACCAAGCTCGGCGCCACTGACCTGATCAACCCGAAGGATGGCGATCCGATCCAGCAGATCAAGGACAAGACCGGCGGCATCGGCGTCGAGCACGCGATCGAATGCCTCGGCGCCAAGGTGACCGCCGAGCAGGCGTTCGGTATGCTGGCGCCGGGCGGCACCGCCACCGTGGTCGGCATGATCCCGTTCGGCACCAAGATCGAACTGCACGGCGCCGACTTCCTGCGCGAACGCCGCATGCAGGGCTCGAACATGGGCTCGAACCATTTCCGGGTCGATATGCCCCGCCTGGTGGACTTCTATCTCAGGGGCCTGCTGCACCTCGACGACTGGGTCTCCGCCCGCATCAAGCTATCGGAGATCAACGAGGGCTTCGCCAACATGAAGGCGGGCAAGGTGGTCCGCAGCATCATCGAGTTCAACTGAGGCCGCGCTTCCAAACACGTTGCCACCCGAGAGAGCCCGGCTGAATCGCCGGCCTCTCGGATGACTGGGTCCCCGCCTGCGCGGGAACGACGTCTACCGTTGTGGCGCTTGTGGGGCCTGCTTGTGAGGCCCTGCTTGTGAGCACCGTGGCCGCATCGACGGCCGCGCCGCCGCCATACGCGGCGCGCTCAGAAGCGCAGCGCCTTCGCCTGCTTCACATGCGGCAAGGTGAGGGTCGTCGACAGCACCTCGGCCGGCACCTCACCATCGACTTCGACCAGCGCGATGGCGTCGCCGCCAGGCTTGTTGCGGCCGAGATGGAAGGTCGCGATGTTGACCTTGGCATCGCCGAGCAGCGAGGCAAACTTGCCGATGAAGCCGGGCTTGTCCTCGTTGGTCACGTAGATCATCGACTTGCCGAACTCGGCATCGACACGGATGCCCTTGATGTCGACCAGCCGCGGCTTGCCGTCGGTATAGACCGTGCCGGACACCGAGCGCTCCTGCTTCTCGGTGGCGACGGTGACGGTGATCAGGCTTTCATAGTCGCTCTGCGCGGCGCGGGTGATCTCATCCACCACCATGCCGCGCTCCTTGGCGATCACCGGCGCCGACACGACGTTGATGTCGCCCAGCATCGGCCGCAACAGGCCGGTCAGGGCCGCCGAGGTCAGCGCCTTGATCTTCATCTCGGCGACATGGCCCTCATAGGTGATCGTCACCTTGGCGATGTCGCTGTCGGTGAGCTGGCCTGCGAACGAGCCGAGCTTTTCGGCGAGTTCGACGAACGGCTTCAGCTTCGGCGCCTCTTCCGCAGTGATGGAGGGGAAGTTGACCGCGTTCGAGATCGCACCGTTGAGCAGATAGTCGGACATCTGCTCGGCGACCTGCAGCGCGACATTCTCCTGCGCCTCGCTGGTGGAGGCGCCGAGGTGCGGCGTGCAGATCACGTTCGGATGGCCGAACAGAACGTTGCTGGTCGCAGGCTCCTCGACGAATACGTCGAACGCCGCGCCCGCGACATGGCCGGAATCGAGCGCCGCCCGCAGCGCCGCCTCGTCCACCAGACCGCCGCGCGCGCAATTGATGATACGCACGCCCTTCTTGGTCTTCGCCAGCGCCGCCGCGTCGATGATGTTGCGGGTCTTGTCGGTGAGCGGCGTATGCAGGGTGATGAAGTCCGCCCGCTTGAACAGCTCGTCCAGCTCCACCTTCTCGACGCCGATGTCCTTGGCGCGCTCCGGCGACAGGAACGGATCGAACGCGATCACCTTCATGCGCAGGCCGAGCGCGCGATCGGCGACGATCGCGCCGATGTTGCCGCAGCCGATCACGCCCAGCGTCTTGCCGGTGATCTCGACGCCCATGAAGCGATTCTTTTCCCACTTGCCGGCCTGGGTCGAGGCATCGGCCTGCGGAATCTCGCGCGCCAGCGACAGCATCAGCGTGATCGCGTGCTCGGCGGTGGTGATCGAGTTGCCGAACGGCGTGTTCATCACGATGATGCCCTTCGCCGTTGCCGCCGGAATCTCGACATTGTCGACGCCGATGCCGGCGCGGCCGATTACCTTCAGCCGCTTTGCCTTTTCGAGAATCTTGGCGGTCGCCTTGGTCGCCGAGCGGATGGCGAGACCGTCATAATTGCCGATGATCTCGGCGAGCTTGTCCTTGTCCTTGCCGAGATTCGGCTGGAAATCGACCTCGACGCCGCGATCCTTGAAGATCTGCACGGCAGCCGGAGACAGCGCATCGGAAATGAGAACTTTGGGTTTGGACATGTCCATGTTCCAGACAGGTTTTTCAAAGAGTGGAGAAACGAAACCGCGCGAGGCTCCCTCTCCCCATTTGCGGGGAGAGGGCCGGGGCGAAAGGCTGCCCGGTTGGAGACGTCCGAACCGCCTTACGCCCGGATCTCGCGAGAGACCGCTCCCGTGAGGAAGCGGCAGAGAAACAAGTCGTCCCGATCACGCCACCTGCGTCAGGCGCCGTGATCGAGCAGCCTTTTCATCAAGCCGCCTTATTCATCAAGCCGCCTTGGCGAGCTGCGCCTTGGCTTCGGCGAACGCCCAATCGAGCCACTGGGTCAGGATTTCGACATCCTTGGCCTCGACGGTGGCGCCGCACCAGATCCGCAAGCCCGGAGGCGCATCGCGGTACGCGCCGAGGTCGTAGCCCGCGCCTTCCTTCTCGATCGCGTTGACCAGCGTCTTGGCGAAGTCCGCCTGCTTGTCGGCGGGAAGCGCCGTGACCTGCGGATCGACCACCTTCATGCAGACCGATGTGTTGGAGCGGATCGCCGGGTCCTTCGCCAGGAAATCCACCCACGGGGTCTTCGCCGCCCAGTCGCTCAACACCTTGGTCGAGGCATCGGCACGCGCCATCAGCCCCTTCAGGCCGCCGACCGACTTCGCCCAGCTGAGCGTATCGATGTAATCCTCGACGCAGAGCATCGACGGCGTGTTGATGGTCTCGCCCTCGAAGATGCCCTCGTTGATCTTGCCGCTCTTGGTCATGCGGAAGATCTTCGGCAGCGGCCACGGCGGCGTGTAGCTCTCGAGCCGGGCCACGGCGCGCGGCGACAGGATCAGCATGCCGTGCGCGGCCTCGCCGCCCAGCGCCTTCTGCCAGGAGAACGTCACCACATCGAGCTTGTCCCACGCGAGCGGCTGCGCAAACGCCGCCGACGTGGCGTCGCAGATCGTCAGACCTTCACGGTCGGCCTTGATCCAGTCGGCGTTCGGCACGCGCACGCCGGAGGTCGTGCCGTTCCAGGTGAACACCACGTCGGAGGCCGGATCGACCTTCGCCAGGTCCGGCAATTCGCCGTAGCCCGCCTTCAGCGTCGTCACATCCTTCAGCTTCAATTCCTTGGCGACATCGCTGACCCAGCCTTCGCCGAACGATTCCCACGCCAGCATGGTGATCTTGCGCGGACCGAGCAGCGACCACAGCGCCATCTCGACGGCCCCGGTGTCCGACGCCGGCACGATGCCGATCCGATAGTCCTTCGGCACCTCGAGGACTTCGCGCGTCAACTCGATCGCAAGCTTCAGCTTCGCCTTGCCGATCTTGGCGCGGTGCGAGCGGCCGAGCGCTGCGTCTTTCAGTTTTTCGGGAGACCAGCCGGGGCGCTTCGCGCAGGGGCCAGAAGAAAAATGCGGCACTGCCGGCCGCACGGTGGGCTTCGTCGCCATTGCTCTATCCTTCCAGATAGCTGCCTCTCGGTGGGGAGAGGTTTCCCGCAGCCGGATTTATAGAAACGCCTGCGGTTGCGCAAGGTTCTTTGAATCCCACTTCGGCCTGCCCGCAGCCGTTTGGGCAGAACGGCGCAGGAACGCTAACGCGAATGTGAGGAGCTCTGTCGCGCGTCGTCAGCGCGCGCGAATCGGCTTCGCCATCGTCTCGGTGCGGTTGGTCCACACCAGCCCGCCGAACATCTCCGGCACCAGCGCGAGTTCATCCGGACGATCGATGCCGGCGGTGGCGCCACCGCTCCACGGCCCAAGCAGGATCACGTCGGTCCCCGCCGCCTGCATGCGCGCGACGAATTTGTAGGGCCAGCCCCACAGCCACGGCGCCGCGTTGGCGGGAATAGCGACGATGGTGTTGCGGCAAGCGGCCGGCACACGGCCACTCCAGCCGAACGCGGCATAGCGCAACAGACATGTCTTCACCGATTGCGGATCGAAACCGCGCAAGCCGGGAATTCCCGCCACCGCCGCGCGGGTCGGCTGCGCTCCGCCATAGACGCCGAAGATGCGTTTCCAGAACTCGGGGCGCGCCCTGACGAGGTCGGCGAGCGCAGTCCCCTCCTCCGCCCGTCGACTCTTGAAGTTGATCAGGAAGCGGCCATTGGGCAGCGCCTCGAACACCTCGGTCAGTTCGGGCATCAGCCCCTTGCCCTTGCCGCGAAACGGGAATGTCTTGCCGCCGTCGGCGGTGTAGCCGTAGCCGATGTCGAGCGTCTTCAGCACCGCATACGGCGTCTGCTCGGTCACACCCTTGCCGTCGGTCCGGCACTCCAGCGTCCAATCGTGGAACACCGCGAACTTGCCGTCCGGCGTGAGATGGACGTCGAGCTCCACCACGTCCGCGCCCGCCTCGAACGCCGCCCGCATCGAGGCGATGGTGTTCTCCAGCAGATCGTGCTGCGGCGGGTTGATCAGCGAGGCTGTGCAGGTGTCGCGCCCGACCTCGTCCACCGGATAGGATTGGAAAATGCCGCGATGGGCCAGCACCCGCGGCTGGGTTTCGAGTTGCGGGGCGAGCAGCATGGACGAATTGCCGAGCCAAAGCGCTCCGGCCACGACCAAAACTGCGATCAAAAGTGCCCTGACCATCGTCCCCACTCTGCGTCGGGACACACACGTCAGTTCAAATCGGGCGAAAGAAAGAACGGCCGCGCCCGCGCACGACGATACGCACAGGATGGCCGGCGCCTCGGCTCGTCTGACCGCTTCCTCGCCTTGACGCGCGTCAGAGGCCGAGCCGCTTCTCGGCATCGCCGATCCAGCGCCGCAGCGCCGGAAAGGCTTCAAGGTCGAAGCCACCTTCATGGGCGACGCGCGTGTAGGCAAGCAGCGCCACGTCGGCGAGCGAAAACGCCGCACCGACCAGAAAGCGCGTCTCGGCCAGCCGATGCTCCATCCGCTGGAGCGCCGCATCGCCGCGCTTGACCCTGTCGGGATCGCGCTCGGAGGCAGCCTTGCCGAGATAGACCATCTGGAAACGGCAGACTGCGATGTACGGCTCGTGGCTGTATTGTTCCCAGAACAGCCACTCGTCCATCTTGGCGGCATCGAACGGATCGCGCGGGATGAGATCGCTGTCGCGGGCGAGATAGCGGATGATCGCGTTGGACTGCGCGAGCGTGCGGCCGTCATCGAAAACGAGCACCGGCACCTGGCCCGCGGGATTGAGCTTCAGGAACTCCGCCGTGCGCGACTGCCCCGTCATGATGTCGATGGCGACCCAGCGGTAGCGCAGAGCGAGATGGTCGCACACCCATTTCACCTTCAGGCAATTGCCGGACTTGGTGTCGCCGTAGATGTCCATGATTGCGATATCCAGGGGCGCGATCCGCAGGTTGCTCTGTCCAGCGTACGATAGCCAGGTGCGTCGTCAGGTGGCGATAGCCAAGTTGCGACAGCTGCGCCGGCAGGCGCTCGCTGCTGCATCCGTCAAGCCAACGGCCGCCACCAGGGCATGGCGCGGCCGCAAAGCACTTGCTGGAGACGCTGGATCAGAACTTGTAGCCGACGCCACCGCGAACGGTGTGAATGTTGGCATTCACACTCGAGGTGAACTGCAAATACTCGTACTCGGCGCGCACGAACAGACCACCGAACAGCATAACGTCGACGCCGCCGCCAAGCGCGAAGCCGTAAATGAACTGGTTCTTGTTGCTGCTGCTGAGAGGCCAGTTAAAATGGTACTGCACCACACCTGGCGCCGTGAAAGTCGTAGCATCCACCGCAACGGAGCGGTTCACGTCGGCAAGCCCCATGGCCATGCCGGCAAATGCGTAGGGCATGAAATTGTCGACAACATAGCCGCCGCGCACGCGCAACGATCCGAAGTCTTTGATCGTCATCGATGCCGCAGAGATCGTCCTCACACCCGCAACGATATTGCCTTGGTTGTACATACTCAGATTTTCGCCGGCCGAGCTGCCGCTGAACGTCCCATGCGAGTAATTGCCCTCGAAGCCCACGACGGCATTTTCCCACTGCATGTTATAGCCGACGAAACCGCCGAAGCTTGAATTGCGGTGCGAAACTGACTGCAGCGTCGGCCAAGCCGGCACATCGAACAGCTGACCTATGATCGTGTTCGAGACGAGCTGCGAGCTTATGTCCTTGTTGTAATTCCCGAACTGCATGTTGCTGGAGCCATAGCCAGCCTGACCGCCGACATAGAAACCTTCCCAGTTTCTCGACGAGCGGAACGTCGGCTCCGTATACGACCCGCGAAGGATGGGAAGATCGGCGGCGGAGGCGCTCTGCACCATCGCGACCAGGATCGCTGCAACACCAAACCGACGCATCGGCCAACTCCTCGAACCCCGAACTGCACGCAGGCCGATCATCGCCTGTTAACCTTAATCAATCGTTGTCGGCACACTTCCGCCGCAAAAGAAAACGGCGCGGAAGACCGCGCCGTTTGAGATCGATCGTGCTTTGCGCTCAGCCGCGGCGCATCAACACCGGTTCTGCCGGCGGCGGCGGCTCGCAGCAGCTCCAGCGCACGCCGAGCTTCAGGTCGTGCGAGGTGATGTCGCGAAAGTGCATCGGGTTGTAGACGTTGTTGACGCCGTCGAACTGCATGATGTCGCCGGACCGCGCGCTGCCGAGATTGACGTAGCGGTACGCCAACTCCATCGTCAGGCTGTTGCTGAGCTTGTACGCAAGACCGGCATGCAGCGCCCAGGCGAAGGTGTACTTCGATTCGTCCTTCGCATAGGCGACAGAATTGAACGGCGTGTTGACGTCGATGAAGCTCGCGATCGTCGTCCGCGCACCGCCGACGCCGACGCCGATGAACGGCGTGATGCACCACCATGTGCCGAGATCGGCATACAGGTTTACCAAGGCGAGGATTTCCGACTTGCTGGCGCGATACTCGTCGGTGAAGCTCGCGAGCCCGTTCACGCTGATGATGTCGAGCCCGTGGAAGTTCGCCTTGTTGCGATACTCCGCCGTCACGTCGGCGCGCAGCCAGGAATTGAACTGGTAACCGACACCGACGCCGAACAGCATGCCGCCGTCGAAGGCCATGCCCTGCGGCGAGATCGAGTAGCCGGGCAGATCGTACAGCACGTTGTTCAGGCTCTTCACGCGCTGATTGGTCATGCCGATATCGCCGCGCAGATACCAGCCGCCGAAGTCGTCGACGATCGGCGGCGGCACCGGCGCATACATCTGCGGCGGAGGCGGCGCGATCGGCACGTCGGCCGCTTGAGCTACGGTGGAGAGCAGCGCCATCGCTCCAGCGACGACGAGAGAGTGTACGCTACGCATTGGCTTCGTCCCTTTGTCGCGTGAGCCAAAAAATGTTGCGCGGCTCACTTTTCTGAAACCCAAGCGGACGATGGCACCAAAGTCTTAAGCGGCACTTAACCCTAATTCTTAACCGTGACTTTTAATCATCGCGGCGTGATTTTGGTAACGGGAAACCGCTTCATCGGGAGATGCACGCACACGCGCGCATGCTCGTACCGCCGATTGTGGCGCGCGACGGCGGCCGCTGCCACAGATGCTAATGAAGTGTTGCGAGCGGAAGCCGCCCCAAGACCCCGGCAGGCTGCGATCAGCAGCGAAGCATCAACGAATGCAGCGCGGCGAATCGCCTCGCCGCCCCTCCGACGGCGCAGACGACCGCGGATGCTGGCGCGTTTCGGATCTAGGGGAATATCAGAGCCGCAAGCTCTGGCGCTTCGTGTGACGCGGCTTCTTCATGCCAACGTCGCTCGACAACGCTTTGGTCTTACGCCTTGCCGCCGACGTTTTTCGGCAGGCTCGGCAGCAGGAAGCCGATCAGTCCCATCGCCGGCAGGAACGAGCAGACCGTGAACACGAACTCGATGCCGCGCGCGTCGGCGACTTCGCCGAGCGCCGCAGCACCGAGGCCGCCGACGCCGAACGAGAAGCCGAAGAAGATGCCGGAAATCATGCCGACCCGATGCGGCATCAATTCCTGCGCGAACACGATGATCGCCGCGGTCGCCGACGAGATGATGAAGCCCGCGATCGCCACCAGGATCGTGCCGCTGACGAGCCCGGCATAAGGCATCGCCAACGCGAACGGCAGCGCGCCGAGGATCGACAGCCAGATCACGTAGCGGCGGCCGATGCGATCGCCGATCGGCCCGCCGAAGAACACGCCGGCGGCGTTGGCGGCCAGGAACACGAACAGGTAGACCTGCGCGGCCTGGGTCGACACGCCGAACTTATGCATCAGGTAGAAGGTGTAGTAGCTCGACAGGCTGACGGTGTAGAGCGCCTTCGAGAACGACAGCAGCGCGAGCACGACGAGACCGATCATGATCTTGCGCGAGGTCGGCATGCCTTCGGGCATCGCCGCCATCGCTTGCTTCTTGGTGACGATCCGCGGCTTGTACCAGCGGCCGATGTTCCACAGCACGACGATGGCGATGAAGGCGATCGAGGAGAACCAGGCGATGCTCGGCTGGCCGAACGGCACGATCACCGCAGCGGCCAGCAGCGGCCCGACCGCAGTTCCCATGTTGCCGCCGACCTGGAACACGGCCTGCGCGAAACCGTAGCGCCCGCCGGAGGCGAGGCGGGCGATCCGCGACGACTCGGGATGGAACACGGCCGAGCCGAAGCCGACCGTCGCCGCCGCAATCAGGATCAGCGCAAAGGTGTTGGCGACGCTCAGCATGATCAGGCCGGCGAAGGTGAAGCCCATGCCGATCGCGAGCGAATAGGGCTGCGGCTTGCGATCGGTGACGATGCCGACCACCGGCTGCAGCAGCGAGGTGGTGAACTGGAACGCCATCGTAATCAGGCCGATCTGGGCGAAATCCAGCGCATAGTTCGCCTTCAGGATCGGATACACCGACGGAATCAGCGACTGCATGGTGTCGTTGAGGAAGTGCGACACGCTCAAGCCGCCGATCACCGCATAGGCCGGGCCGCTGGCCGCAGCCTTGTCCGCAGCCGCCTGCGGCAGCTCCGGCGACACCACCGGAGCGGCAAGGGTTTCTTCCGTGACGACGACTGGCTTATTCACAAGCGACCTCGATCCACCGCTTTGCGCATGGCGCAGTGGTAGTCGGGGTGCGACGATTTGGCCAGCAGCAATTGGCGATGGCAGCCTTGTGGGGCGGACGACGCTGACGCTGCGTCCCACGCCCGGCCGCGGCTGGCGTTTCAACGATGCGTTATGTCGTCTGCGGCGTGCGCTTGCGCAGCAGGTAACGGTGGCGCCCTTCAAGCACCAGCTCGCCCTTCTGGTTATGAACTGTGCTGCGCAGGCCGACGACGCCGGTGCTCCGGTTCGGCGTCAGCTCGTCCACCTCAAGCGCCGGATACACCGTGTCGCCGACATAGACCGGTCCCAAGAACTTGCTCGACTGCTCGATGAACGCCTTCAGCGAGTCTTCCACCATGTGCGGAAACAGGCCCGCGCCGGCCGCCGTCTGGATCACCACCTGAAATCCATGCGCCAGCATGTGCGGCATGCCGTGGCGCCGGCAGTATTCGGCATCGTAGTGGATCGGATGGTTATCGCCGCTCGCCGCCTGAAACGCGAGGAAGATCGCGTCCGTCATGGTGCGGCTCGGCAAGACGAAGCGCTCGCCGAGCTTGAAGTCCTCGAACCAGCGCTGCTCGCCCACCATCCGGTGCGCGCGCGGATCGAACGTTCCGCCCATCTTGTTCATTTGAATGCTGCACTCTGTTGAAGACTCGTGGTTCGATTCCAACATTCGCATCCCGTTGCGGCAACGATCCTTGCAAAGGTTGGAATCAAAGAACCACTAGCAAACATAAAAGCTTAGTGGAGCTTTGAATTTGACATTCGCATGGCGCACCCGCGGCTAGGCGGGATGCGAATGTCAAATCCGCTCCACTCGTGGTTCGATTCCAACATTTGCATCTCGCTGCGGCAACGATCTTTGCAAATGTTGGAATCAAAGAACCACTAGCAAACATAAAAGCTTAGTGGAGCTTTGAATTTGACATTCGCATGGCGCACCCGCGGCTAGGCGGGATGCGAATGTCAAATCCGCTCCACTACGCGGCAGCCGCCGCCTGGCTGAGCGCTCCGACGATCGTATCAACGACATCCTCGACGAGATCGCGATCGTCGCCCTCGCCCATCACGCGGATCACCGGCTTGGTGCCGGAGGCGCGGATCAAGAGCCGGCCGTGGCCATTCAGCTTGCCCTCGCAGGCGGCGATCACCGACTTCACCGACGGATCGTCGAGCGGACGGCCGTTGCGGTAGCGGACATTCTTCAGGATCTGCGGCAGCGGATCGAACCTGTGGCAGACCTCCGAGACCGGCCGATTGAGCTTGCGCACCACTGAGAGCACCTGCAGCGCGGCGACGAAGCCGTCGCCGGTGGTGTTGTAGTCGGAGAGGATGATGTGGCCGGAGGACTCGCCGCCGACATTGCAGCCGTTGGCGAGCATCTGCTCCAGCACGTAACGGTCGCCGACCTGGGTGCGGATCAGCTTCAGGCCGATATCCGCGAGATAGCGCTCGAGGCCGAGATTGGACATCACCGTCGCCACCACCGCCGGCTGCGACAGCCGGCCGTCGTCCTTCCAGCTCTCGGCGATCACCGCCAGCAGCTGGTCGCCGTCGACGATATGTCCGCGCTCGTCGGTGATGATGACGCGATCGGCGTCGCCGTCCAGCGCGATGCCGATGTCCGCGCGCATCTCGCGCACCTTGCGGCTCAACGCCTCCGGCGAGGTCGAGCCGCATTCCTTGTTGATGTTGAAGCCGTCCGGCTCGACGCCCATCGCGATCACGTCGGCGCCGAGCTCCCAGAGCGCTTCCGGCACGACCTTGTAGGCGGCGCCGTGGGCGCAATCGACGACGATGCGCAGACCTTCCAGGCTCAGCGTGCGCGGCAGGGTGCGCTTGGCGAATTCGATGTAGCGATCATGGACGCCGTCGATGCGGCGGGCGCGGCCGATGCTGGTCGAGCCGGCGAGCTTGCGGGTCAGATCCTCGTCGAGCAGTTGCTCGATCTTCATCTCGACCTCGTCGGAAAGCTTGAAGCCGTCCGGGCCGAACAGCTTGATGCCGTTGTCGTCGAACGGATTGTGCGAGGCGGAGATCATCACGCCGAGATCGGCGCGCATCGAGCGCGTGAGCATCGCCACCGCAGGCGTCGGCATCGGCCCGAGCTGCAGCACGTCCATGCCGACCGAGGTGAAGCCTGCCTGCAATGCGGCTTCGATCATGTAGCCGGACAGGCGCGTATCCTTGCCGATGACGACGCGGTGGCGATGATCGCCACGCAGAAACACGAGCCCCGCGGCCTGACCGACGCGCAGCGCCAGTTCCGGCGTGATGACGCCATTGGCGCGGCCACGAATTCCATCCGTTCCAAAATGTTTTCGAACCATTGACGAACCCCAATACCTGCGCCTGGCAGAACGACGCAGGCTCCCCTTGATACGTCAGGGGCTTATAATCGCTAGGCTTCGCACTTGAACTCAAAATATATGAAAGAAAGTTACCGCCGATCGCGCCCGGGGGCAATATTCTCTAAAAGGATCAGGCGGTTAACGAATTAGGTAGGGTCCGTGAAAAAGGCCTCCCTCAACGGGAGGCCTCGGCATCACCCTTTTTGCCCTTGGCCCGGTCGTATTTGGTGGGCGGGGGTTGGGTCACATTAACCGGATCGGAGGCCGGAAATGTGCCTTCCAGGCCGGATTCCAGGGATTCTTCGGCTCGCCGCTTCTTCTCGCGCGCGGCGCGGCTGTCCTCGCCAGCCGGCGCCGGCTTGTGGGTAGCCTTGTGGACATCCTCCTTGTGGACATCTTTGGGCGCCGGATCAAACTTGCTCATGATGACCGTCCTCTGCCTGAGTGTCGGAGGATAACGGCGGCGATCACGGACCGGTTCCATGCCCGGCAGCGGCGATCGGCCTCGCCGTTTGGCGGAACAATCGGGCGTGCTACAGCAGAACAGCGGAAGCGGAACCGACTTCCGAGACAACGGACGCGGCGGAGAGGAAACGTGAAAGACATCACCTGCATCGAAGACCTGCGCGAGCTGCACCGGCGCAAGGTGCCGAAAGCGTTCTTCGACTATGTCGATCACGGCTCCTATGCCGAGCAGACGCTGCGCGCCAACCGCGCCGACCTCGAAGCGCTGAAATTCCGCCAGCGCATCCTGGTCGACATCTCGGTGCGCGATCAGACCACAAAAATCCTCGGCGAGCCGGCGAAGATGCCGCTGATCCTCGCGCCGGTCGGCTCCACCGGCATGCAGTATGGCGACGGCGAAATTCATGCCTGCCGCGCGGCTCAGGCCGCCGGCGTGCCCTACACGCTCTCCACCATGTCGATCTGCTCGATCGAGGACGTCGCGGCCAATGTCGACAAGCCGTTCTGGTTTCAGCTCTACGTGATGCGCGACCGCGGCTTCTGCAAGGAGCTGATCGAGCGCGCCGTCGCCGCGAAGTGCTCGGCGCTGGTGCTGACGGTCGATCTGCAGATTCTCGGCCAGCGGCACATGGACATCAAGAACGGCCTGTCGGTGCCGCCGAACCTGATGCGGCTGAAAAACATCCTCGACTTCGCCAGCAAGCCGCGCTGGCTCTACGGCATCGCCCGCGCCAAGCGGCGCGACTTCGGCAACATCGTCGGCCATCTGAAGGGCGCCAAGGACCTCAACTCCACGGCGACGCGGGTATCCTCCCAGTTCGATCCGACGCTGAACTGGAAGGACATCGAGTGGATCCGCTCGATCTGGCCCGGCAAGCTGGTGCTGAAGGGCATCCTCGACGTGGAGGACGCGCGCGAGGCGGTGAAGATCGGCGCCGAGGCGATGGTCGTCTCCAACCACGGCGGCCGCCAGCTCGACGGCGCGCCGTCGTCGATCTCAATGCTGCCGAAGATCGTCGATGCGGTCGGCACGCAGACGGAAATCCTGTTCGACGGCGGCATCCGCTCCGGCCAGGACGTGATGCGGGCGCTGGCGCTCGGCGCCAAGGCCTGCATGATCGGCCGCTCGTACATCTATGGTCTCGGCGCCGGCGGCCAGGCGGGCGTCACCAAGGCGCTGGACTTGATCGGCAGCGAACTCAGCGTCACCATGGGCCTGTGCGGCGTCAACAAGATCGACGACATCGGCCCGCATGTGCTGCAGGGCTATCAGTGATCTGACGATCTGACGCGAACGGCGGAGGCGGCGATGACCAGCCTGCTCTATCACGACGGCAATCGCGCGCTGCAGGATGAGTTCGGCTCCACGGCGCTGGCCGAGCGGATGGAAGAAAAGATCGTGCGCACGGCGTTCACGCCGGACGACAAGACGTTCATCGAGAGCGCGATCTACTTCTTTCTCGCGACCGCCGACGCCCAAGGCCGTCCCGACTGTTCGTTCAAGGGCAGCCCCGAAGGCTTCGTTCGCGTCACCGGACCGGCGGAGCTGGCGTTCCCGGACTACGACGGCAACGGCATGTACAAGAGCCTCGGCAACCTCGACGTGAACCCGCATGTCGGGCTCTTGTTCATCGCCATGCACGGCACGCCACGGCGGTTGCGCATCAACGGCGAGGCGCGCATCGTGCGCGGTGATCCGCTGCTGCAGGAGATTCCCGGCGCCCAGTTGATCGTCCGTCTCCAGGCGCGGGCGATCTTTCCGAACTGCCCGCGCTACATTCCGACGCTGACGCTGACTGAGCCTTCTCCCTACACGCCGGCGAAGGGCAAGCCGCCGATCGAGCCGACGTGGAAGCAGTCCGACCGCTTCAAGGACGTGATCCCGCCCCGCTTGCCGACGGCGCCCTAATCGACACAACCCATCGTCGATATGACACAACGTCAGCTCCTCATCCTGAGGAGCGCGGCACGCGCGTCTCGAAGGATGAGGCCCGGTTGTGCCCACATCCACGTCCTCATGGTTCGAGCGCGATGC
The DNA here is from genome assembly GCF_000516555.1 of Afipia sp. P52-10. NCBI lineage: Bacteria > Pseudomonadati > Pseudomonadota > Alphaproteobacteria > Hyphomicrobiales > Nitrobacteraceae > Afipia > Afipia sp. P52-10. The sequence goes on from NZ_AZSJ01000003.1 coordinate 706,475, forward strand.
TTATTGAGCATGGTCCGATACGAAAACCGCTGCGCGCCTTTCGGGATCATGCGCGCACCGCTCCTCACACCATGAGGCCTCACCGGACGTGGACCGGCCGCCTCAATTCGGCACGAACCCGTCACGGCCGACGCCGACGCGGCTCGATTCCAGCGAGCCGTCGGGCTTGGTCACCGCGGGCACGGCAACCGCCGCACCGACCTTCAGTTCCGTGCGCTCACCCGGACTGAACTGACCGATCGGCGTTGCCGGCGGCACCAGAATGGTCTTCTCGCCGTCCTTGTACTTGACCTTCAACGTCTGCCCGTCCGGGCTCGCCACCGCCTCGGCCACCGCGGCATTGGTCATGGTGCTGTTCGGCAGATCCCACGGACGGAACCCATCGCCAAGCCCGCGCGCGCTTTCCGGGAAAATGGTGATCGAAATCGCCTTCTGGCGGCCGTCCGGCTGCGGCGTGCCGGCGACGCCGATATACGAACCCACTTTGATGTCGGCGAGCTGCGCCTTGGTGTAGGCGGTCACTGCGTAATTGTCCGCGAGCTTGATCGTCACATCGGCACCGTCGCGCGCCTTCACCGTCAGCACATGGCCGTCGAGCTTCTCGATGATGCCGCGGATGCGGCGGTTCTGCGCCGGTTGCGCGACCGCGTGGACGGCGAAGACCCCGACGAGGCCGGCGGCAAGCACAAGGGAAGACAGACGGGCCGATGCAGGCATGACGAACTCCGAACGCGGTTGAGGCCCCGCATCAATCTCGCCTCCTGCGCCGCTATTCCAATCAGGATCGCGTGAGGACTACGCCGTCAGATCAGCCACGACCAGCGCGCGGAGCTCGTCCGTCACCTGCGGCGTCCGGCCGAACCAGAGCGCGAATCCCCGCACCGCCTGATGCAGCAGCATGCCAAGGCCATCGGCGGTGACGAGACCACGCTGGCGCGCCGCGTTCAGCAGATCCGTATCGAACGGAACATAAACGTTGTCCGCGACCACCGCGCCCGCCGGCAACCGGCCGACGTCGAGCGTCAACGGCGGCTGGCCCTTCATGCCGAGCGAGGTGGTGTTCACCAGCAGCTTCGCGCGCGGCAGCAGGCCGGCCACCGCGTCCCAGGTCGCGGGCTTGATGCACGCACCGAACTGCTGCGCGAGGTCTTGCGCGCGCGGCAGCGTGCGGTTGACGAGATGGATCGTCTTCACACCGCGCTCGATCAGACCGAACAGGACCGCGCGCGCGGAACCGCCCGCGCCCAGCACCAGCGCCTCATTCGTCCGCGCGTCCCAGCCGGGCGCGGCCGCGTCGAGATTGTTGATGAAACCCTCGACGTCGGTGTTGGTCGCGCGCAGCGTGCCACCATCGAGCCAGAGCGTGTTGGCGGCGCCGACGGCGCGCGCGCGCGCATCGGCATCGCTCAACGCCAGCGCCTGCTCCTTGTGCGGGATCGTGACGTTGGCGCCGGTATAGCCGCGCGCAGCGAGACTGGCGATGAAGGTGGCAAAATCCTCCGGCTGCACCGCCTCGATGCGGTAATCGCCGTCAATGCCGAACGACTTCAGCCAGTATTTGTGGATGATCGGCGAGCGCGAATGCGCCGCCGGCCACCCGATCAGACATGCAGCGCGCAAATGTGTGGTCATGGCCCAAAGCGTTCGAGGGATGCAGCAGCCGCGACAGCCGCTCCCGCCTCACAATCACGGCGGCGGCAGGGCTGTCAATGCGCGTTGGCGCTCGACGCAAGCACATCCTCGACCGAACGCTTAAAGCGGACGTCTGGCGGATGCACGCCGCTCGCCCACAACACGCGCCGGACCGCATGGGAGGTGCCGGTGAGGACCACCCGCACGCCGTTGTGCCGCGCCTTGGCGACCGCAGCCTCAATCGCATGCGCGGCGGTGGAATCCAGGAGCGGCACGTCGGCGAAATCCAACACCAGCAGCTTCGGCCGTCCGACGATGCCGTCGAGGGCCGCACCCACGGTCGCCGCCGCACCGAAGAAGAACGCCCCGGCGATCCGGTACACCAGGATGTCGGGATTGGTGGCGAGCGACACATCATAGGGCTTGCGCTGGCCGTTGGCGGTGTCGGCCTTGTCCTCGCTCGCCAGCGGCGTGCCGCCCTCGATCCGGATCGCCTCCGACATGCGATGCAGGAACAACAGCGTGCCGAGACCGAAGCCGACCAGAATGCCTTCGGTCAAGTCGCGGAAGATCGTCAGCAGCAGCGTGACGAGCAGCACGATCGCATCGCCCCACGACGAGCGCAGCAGCGACATCAGCGCGTGCTTCTCCGCCATGTTCCAGGCGACGACGATCAGGATGCCGGCGAGCGCCGCGAGCGGGATCATGCTGGCGAGCGGCGCGGCGAACACCAGCATCAAGAGCACGAACAGCGCGTGCAGCATGCCCGACACGGGCCCCCGCGCACCGGCGCGGACGTTGGTCGCGGTGCGGGCGATGGTGCCGGTGGCGCAGATGCCGCCGAACAGGCCGGAGGCGATATTGGCGACACCCTGTGCGACCAGTTCGCAGTTGGAACGATGGCGGCGGCCGGTCATGCCGTCGGCGACGACCGCGGACAACAGCGACTCGATCGCGCCGAGCAGCGCGAAGGCAAACGCATCCGGCAGCACCGCCTGCACCTTTTCCAAGCTCAGCGGCGGCAGCGTTGGCCACGGCAAGGTCCGCGGCAGCTCGCCGAAGCGGCTGCCGATCGTCTCCACCGGCAGGCCGAACAGCCACGTCAGCGCGGCGGCCACGGCAACGGCAATCAGGAAGCCGGGCCAGGTCGGGCGATAGATACGGAACACGACGATGATGCCGACGGTCAGCACCGCGATGGCGAGCGCGACCGGATTGATGGTGTCGATCGCGCCGGCGAGCGCCCGCAGTTTCGGCAGAAACTCGCCCGGCTCGTGCCCAGACAGGGTGAGCCCGAACAGATCTTTGATCTGGCTCGCGGCGATGATGACGGCGATGCCCGCCGTAAAGCCGACTGTGACCGGAAACGGAATGAACTTGATGTAGGTGCCGAGCCGCAGGAGCCCGGCGATCATCATCAGCACGCCGGAGATGATGGTCGCGAGGAACAGCCCGTCCATGCCGTGCCGCTGCACCGTTGCCGCAACCAGCACGATGAACGCCCCGGCCGGGCCGCCGATCTGGAAGCGGCTGCCGCCGAGCGCCGAAATCAGGAAGCCGGCGACGATCGCGGTGTAGAGACCTTGCACCGGGGCCGCGCCCGAGGCGATCGCGATCGCCATCGACAACGGCAGCGCGACGATCGCAACCGTCAGCCCGGCAAATGCGTCGGCCTTCAGGTCGGCGAGGCCATAGCCTTCGCGCAGGATGGTGACGAGCTTCGGCGTGAACAGCGCACCGAACGAAACCGATCGTGCAGAGAGGGAGGCATCGCTCAAGCTTGTCATTCTGTGTCAGCCATCAACGTGCCCGTATCGGCGTGAGTCCGGCGGGCCTATTGATAGGAACTCGGACGCCATATTGGCAAGGCGATCGCGGGCAGGCGCGAGCCCGATTCAGCAAGACTGAACCGGGCCCAAGCTTCAACTTTTCTTACAGGCACGACACATGAGCGACGGCAACACATGCCGACAGCGACACACGCCCTGCGGCCGTACGTGACCGACAGCGACAAGGGCGCCGCTGCCGGACCACGATCACGCGGCCGCGCTGTGTGCCGCGACGATCTGGTCCGCCGTCCGCCCCGTGACCTCCGCCATATGATCGAACGCGGTGGTGAAGCTGCCGGCGCCGGTGGTCGCCGAGCGGACCTCGACGATCAGATCGCCGATCTCCGCCTCCGGCAGCATCGCCCGCACCACGTCCCAGCCGTCCCAGCCCTCGCGCGTGTCGAACGACAGAATCTGGCCGCGCCGGCCGGACAGAATCGCGTTGATGCGCGCGGTCGCGTCCGTCGGACAGACGATCTCGACGGTGTGGATCGGCTCCAGCAGCACCGGCTGGCACCCGGGCAGCGCCTCGCTGACGCCGATGCGCGCGGCCGTGCGGAAGGCGAGATCGGACGAATCCACCGTGTGGTAGGAGCCGTCGGTCAGCGTCACCGCAATATCGACGACGGGAAAGCCGAGCGGCCCATGCAGCAGGGCGTCGCGCACGCCTTCCTCCACCGCTGGGATGTAGTTGCGCGGTACCGCGCCGCCGACCACCTGCTCGTCGAACTTGAAGCCGTCGCCGCGCTGCAGCGGCTTGATATCCAGCACGACATCGCCGAACTGGCCGTGCCCACCGGACTGCTTCTTGTGGCGGCCGCGCTGGGTTGTGGGCTTGCGGATGGTCTCGCGGTAGCCCACCGCCGGATTGCGCTGGTTGACGGCCACGCCGAAGCGTCCCCGCAGGCGCTCGAGCACGACGCGCAGATGCATCTCGCCCTGCCCGCTCAGCACCACTTCATGGGTTTCCGGATGATGCACGATCGAGAGCGACGGATCTTCCTCGCCGAGCCGCAGCAGCGACTGGCCGAGCTTAACGTCGTCCTTGCGATCGTTGGCGGCGATCGCCAAGGCCAGCACCGGCGGACGCACCGGAACGTCCGTCAGTGCGCGATGCGGCACCTTCGCCGCGGTGAGCGTATCGCCGGTGCGCGCATGATCGAGCTTGCCGAGTGCGATCACCTCGCCGGCTTTCGCCACACCGCGCTTGTTGTCCTGGCCGACGCCGAGCGCTGCGATGCTGGAGAAGCGATCGCCGTCACCGCGGTGCGACAGCAGCGTCGCGCCGTCCATGATCTGGCCGGTCAGCACCCGCACCAGCGAGATCTTGCCGCCGTGCGGCACATGCATGGTCTTCATCACATAGGCGAGCGTGCCCGCGCCCTCCTCGATGCCGAGCCGCTTCGCCGTATCGCCGATATCCGGCACCTCGTGCCGCAACGCCTTCATCAGCCGCAGCACGCCGTTCGCACGGGTCGCCGAGCCGAGCAGCACCGGGCAGATCACGCCCTCGCGTAATTCGCGCGCGAGATCGTCGAACACCGCGTCACGCGGCGGCGGGATGTCCTCCAGCAACTGCTCCATCAACGCATCGTCGTGGTCGGCGAGCTTTTCCAGCATCGAGAAGCGCGCATCCTTCTCGCGCTGCAGGTCGCCGCTGTCGATATCGACCACTTCCGACGGCAGATGCTCGCGGTAGACGAAGGCGCGCTCCAGCGCCAGATCGACGAAGCCGGCGATCAGGTCGCCCTTCCAGATCGGGATCTGGCGCAGCACCAGCGGCACGCGCGAGGCCGGCTGCAACGTCGCGAGCGTGTCGCGCACGCGCTCCTCGGCCTTGTCGATCTTGTTCAGAAACAGGATGCGCGGAATGCGCAGGTCTTCCAGCTCGCGCAGGATCAATTGCAGCTGCGGCAGCTTGCGCTCATCCGCCTCGCAGACGACGACGGCAGCGTCCACCGCTGGCAGTGCCGCACGCATGTCGTGAATGAACTCGACCGAACCCGGACAATCCAGGAAGGTGTAGCTCTCGCCCATGAAACTGGTGGTGACCGCGGTGAGCCCGGTGCTCATCTTGTGAGCGCGCGCCTCGGCACCGGCGTCGCCGATCGTAGTGCCGTCTTCAACCGTGCCTTGTTTGGGGATTGCGCCTGTGCGCGCGAGGATCGCTTCGAGTAGGGTGGTCTTGCCGCTTTGGAATGGTCCAACCAGCGCTATGCACCGTGGACCGCGGGGACTTCTGGCATCGTGTCCCATCTGCCGCCTCCATCTGGAGCTCGGCCCGCGCTTTCAAGATCCGGAGCGCATGTTCCGTTCATCAAGCCGCGCAGCATGATCCGCTTCGATCATGCGTCCCTGTTGAGCATGATGATCCGAAAACCGGACGCCGCCTTTCGGGACCATGCTCCACCCACGTCTTGCGAGATGCGCTCCTGCGGGTCGGCGACGACCATCGTCTCAGCGTCCTCTCGCTTTGGCAAGCAAGATCGTTTGCGCTTCGCAACAATCACGCCAGGACTCATCTCGCGATCGGTCTTGTTGATCACGCCGCGCGTGATCAACACTTTGGACAACAAGCGAAAGCCCGGTTTTGGAACCGGGCCGCCGCTCAATTGAGATAAAACTGCGAAACAATCACAGCGGACCGGGGCGGATTTCCATCCCTTCGAACCCGAAGGCGAGGTTGAGCCCCTGCTGGCCGGCAACCTCCCGCGGGATCAGCGCGATCGAGTCACCAGGGCCGCCGAGGAGCTGGTTCGATGCCGCACCCGGACCGATCGATGCGCTGGCGCCGGCGCCGGCATACTCGCCGGCCAGAGCGCCGCGCGGCAGCCGCCGCGATGGGCCGTACACATCCCACGCCAGCGCCCAGCGTTCGGTGACGCCGAGGTCAACGCCGAGCCGGTTGATCCGCGCCGCATACGGCTCGGCCCTGCGGCCGTTGCGCGTCGTCAGCATGCAGTTCAACTCCGTCACCGAACCGACGATCAGGCCCGGGCTCGGACCGCCGGTGCATTCGAGGATGCCGATGCGAACACCAGGCCCCAGCGGCTCTTGCGCGGCGGCCGGTGTCGCTGCGGCAAGGACGGTTGCGGTCAACAGGGCGGAAACACAACGCATGATCTTGATCTCCGAATGAATTGTGCCGCGCGGTTGGTCTCCATGAACAATGCTGACCTGCACTCGACCGGCGGCAGCACTCTCAAGTGCAGTCGCCGATAGAACGCCGTGCGGGATGATAAGTTGCAGTCACCGCTCACGCGCGCGCCCCACAGCAGCGCGGGACGGGCGGTTCACAACCGGAGCGCGTCACGCTCCGACCGGTACCGAACGCAGGCGCAGCCCATGCACGGCACATCGCGCTAGGGCGAGCTTCTTCGCAAGCTCCTCAGCGGACAGGCCGGAAGAAACCACGGGAGCAGTCCGTAGGGGCCGTAGCGGCCGTCGTCAGCGCGCCGGCCGCAGCTCAAGTCCCTGTAAGCCGGCCTGCACATTGAGGCCGACCTGGCCCTGCAGGCTCAGCGGCTGCAACGCGAGCGAATTGTTCGAGCCGCCGACCAGCGCATTGGCGCCGAGGCCGACGCCAACCGCCGCGCTGCCGGAGACGCCGCCATAATTGCCCGACAGATCGCCCGGTCCGATCCGGCCGGTCGGCGCGAACACTGCCCAGGCGAGGCCGGTCTCCTGGGTGATGCCGATGTCGAGCCCGACCTTGCGGATCGTGCCGATGTAGCGGTCCTCGAACCGGTCGTCGCCGCGATAGACGCAGTCCATCGTCGTCGCCGAACCGACCACGAGACCGACGCTCGGACCGCCCCGGCATTCGAGCACGCCGGTCTTCACCCGCGACTGCGCCGCCACCAGCGACGGGATGGCGGTCGCGACCAGAGCGGCCGTGGCGAGCAGAGCAATGCCGTGCAGACGGCGACGAACGAACGAAGCGATCAAGCGGCGCATGGGGTTCTCCGGCAGACGGTGCAAACGACGTGATGCAGGCGAGAGAAGACGCAGGCAAGAACAGCACGGGCGCACATGCCTTGCAGCATGTACGCCCGAATCATCGCACAGAACGACGCGAGCCGCCAGTTCGCGGCAGCGCCGCTATTTCAAACTGCCGCAGAAGCGCTGGATGCGGCGGCAGGCGTCCTCGAGGTCGGCGGTCTTGGTCGCATAGGAGATGCGGAATGCAGGCCCGAGCCCGAACGCCGAGCCCTGCACGACGGCAACGCCCTCGGCCTCGAGCAGCTCGGTGACGAAATCCTCGTCGTTGGTGATCTTTTTGCCCGACGGCGTGGTCTTGCCGATGGTGCCGGCACAGGACGGATAGACGTAGAACGCGCCTTCCGGCCGCGGGCAGGTGATGCCGCTCGCCTGGTTCAGCATCGCCACCACGAGATCGCGCCGCTCCTTGAACACCTTGTTATGCTCCGGGATGAACGCCTGCGGACCGTTCAGCGCCTCGACCGCCGCCCACTGCGCGATCGACGACGGGTTCGAAGTCGACTGCGACTGGATCGTGGTCATCGCCTTGATCAATTCCACCGGACCGCCGGCATAGCCGATGCGCCAGCCGGTCATGCAGTAGGCTTTCGACACGCCGTTCACCGTCAGCGTGCGGTCGTACAGCTTCGGCTCGATCTGCGCCGGCGTCGTGAACTTGAAGTCATCATAGACGAGATGCTCGTACATGTCGTCGGTCATCACCCAGACCTGCGGATGCTTCACCAAGACGTCGGTGATCGCCCGCAGCTCGGCCTCGGTATAGGCCGCACCGGTCGGGTTCGACGGCGAGTTGAGGATGATCCACTTGGTCTTCGGCGTGATCGCCTTTTCGAGATCGGCGGCGCGCAGCTTGAAGCCGTTCTCCGCCGGGCAGACGATCGGCACCGACTCGCCGCCGGCGAGCGCCACCATCTCCGGATAGCTGACCCAATACGGCGCCGGGATGATCACCTCGTCGCCGGGGTTGATGGTCGCCATCAGCGCGTTGTACAGGACCTGCTTGCCGCCGGTGCAGATGATGATCTGGTTCGGCTTGTAGTCGAGCCCGTTCTCGCGCTTGAACTTGGCGATGATGGCATCCTTCAGTTCCGGGATGCCATCGACGTTGGTGTACTTGGTCTTGCCGGCCTCGATCGCATGGATCGCCGCCAGCTTGATGTTGGCGGGGGTATCGAAGTCCGGCTCGCCGGCGCCAAGGCCGATCACGTTGCGGCCTTCCGCTTTCAGCATGCGCGCTTTGTCCGTCACCGCGATCGTCGCGGACGGCTTCACGCGGGCGAGCGAAGCAGCAAGGAACGGCATCATGGTCTCCTGAACGGCCTGATTGGGAATGGGTTCGTCGATTGGGACGATTTGCCACGAAAACGGCGATTCTGCCGCTTTCAGAGGCGGCCGCACACTAAGGGCCGTCGCGCTGCACTGCAAGAAATAAGGCCGCAGAGCCGGCCTGCTTTCCATGAATTCCGCAATTAGGGGTTGGTCTGTGGCCTCGACGCCGCGCCGGCCTCCGGGACCGCCGGAACCGCAATACGCCGCCCCTCAAGCAGCCACTGCGCCAGGGCCAGAGCAGCCAGCGCGCCCACAACCTGCGCAGCAATGAACCCGCCGAGATCGGCCGGCCTGATCCCGGCGAACGTATTCGTGAACGCTCGCGCGATCGAAACGGCAGGGTTGGCGAACGACGTGGATGCCGTGAACCAATAGGCGGCGGCCATGTAGAGCCCGACCAGCCACCCGACCGACGCCGATGCAACGCGCCTGCCGGCCATCACCGTCAGCAAGAGGCCGAAGGTCGCAACGCCCTCCGACAGGTACTGCCCGTCACCGCTGCGCGCCTTGAGCGACGTCTGGAGCCATGGCAGCGCGAACATCGCATGCGCCAGCATGGTGCCGAACACACCGGCTGCGATCTGCGCAACGCCGTAAAGACATGCGTCGCGCCATGACATCCTGCGCCGCATCGCAAGGACCAGCGAGACTGACGGGTTGAAATGCGCGCCGGAGACGGGGCCGAGGATCGTGATCAGCACGACGAGGATCGCCGCCGTCGCCAGCGTATTCGCAAGCAACATGAGCGCAGCATCGCCTGTCAGCCGCTCGGCCATGATGCCGGAACCGACCACCGTTACGACCAGCAGCATGGTGCCGATGGCTTCCGCGGCGAGCCTGCGCGGCAGATCGGCCATCGCGGTCATCCCGCTTCCGGCCGCTGTCGCGTCGCCCCCTCGAGGCGGCCTATCTCACGCAACCGGATGCCGAGCGCCATGGCATCGATCCCGGCAAGCGGCAGAGCCGTGAACGCCGCAATCCGGTTCTCCAGGTAACGGAACGCTTCGACAAAGGCTGCCTCCTTTGCGAGGTTGCTGCCCTCGACCGTCGCGGGATCCTCGATACCCCAGTGCGCCGTCATCGGCCGGCCCGGCCAGACGGGACAGGCTTCCCCCGCCGCGCTGTCGCAGACCGTGAAGACGAAATCCATCGATGGAGCGCCAGCCTGCGCGAATTCCAGCCAGCTCTTGGAACGGAAGCCATCGGCCGGATAGCCAAGATCGCGCAACGTCTTCAGTGCGAGCGGATTGACCTCGCCCCTCGGCGCACTGCCGGCGGAGAAGGAGTGAAACCGCCCCGCACCGTCCTTGCGCAAAATCGACTCGGCCAGAATCGAGCGCGCCGAATTGCCGGTGCACAAGAACAGAACGTTGTAGACACGAACAGCGGCGATCTCAGGCATGAGCACGCTTCCTTGTCGTTACAGGCTTGCAAGTTGCCGACGCTAAAACCGGCTCGCAAATCTCCGGCTTACCAGCGCAGCAGTCCTTCATCAGGAAGCCGATCAGATCGCCCAGCACAGCATAGTCGGCAGCGTAGATGATCGAGCGCGACTCACGCCGCTGCGTGATCAAGCCTGCCCGTTCCAGCTCCTTCAGATGAAACGACACATTGGACGCCGATACGCCGACCTGCTCGGCGACAGCCCCCGCCGCCATACCCTCTGTGCCTGCCCTGACCAGAAGCCGGACGATGCCGAGCCGTGTCTCCTGCGACAGCGCCGCGAAGCACTCGCGCGCTTGACTCTCTCGCATGATTCAATAATCCTTGAAATATAGAATCGTTGAAACGAGGTATAGCGCCGATGTCCGTCCCCGCCAAGGCCATTCCGCTTTCGCCGCCGCCCGAGGGCGAAATTTCCACCCGCGCATTGCTGGCGGAACTCGCCCGCCACAACGCCAAGCGTCTGATCTTTTCCTATGACGGACGGGACGTTCTGCCCGGCTATCATGTCACCGAGGTCAAGGACGGACAGTTCTCCGGCCTCGATTGCGGCGCCAATCCGGAGGCTTGGCGCGAGACCTTCATCCAGCTCTGGGATGTGCCGTCTGAAGACGGCCGCACACACATGCCGGCAGCCAAGTTCTCCGCGATCATGCATAAGGTGCAGGAGCATGTGCCGTTCGATAGCGATGCGCGGCTGACGTTCGAGGTCAGCGACGGGATTGGCGCGATCCAGCTTTTCCGCGCAGACAGCATCGCTGCCGACGACACACATATCCGCATCGCGCTGTCGCGGCGGCCGGCAAGCTGCAAGCCGCGCGACCGCTGGCTCGAACAACAGCAGGTGCAGGCCTGCTGCGGCCCGGTGGCGGACGTTGCCGCCAAGTGTTGTGCATCACCCGATTCATAACGAAACGTTAAAATCGCGCCGTTACGGTGGCCGTCGACGATCGCAACCGTGGCACGCGCAATGGCCGGCTTCCTTCAGCATCTCCGCAGCGGCGACTGGCTGACCGCCGAGCGCATCCGCGGCTACAGCATCATCCTGCTGGTCATCGGCACCCTCGGCCTGACCGGCTGGATCGCGATGGCGGACGGGCTGATCGACCGCAACGGCAAGCCGATCGGCACCGACTTCTCCAACGTCTACGCCGCAGGCGTGCTGACGCTGGATGGCAAGGCCGCCGGCGCCTACGACCCGCAGCTGCAGCACGCGGCCGAGAAGCAGGTGTTCGGCCGCGACGACGTCCCCTTCTTCGGCTGGCACTATCCGCCGTTCTTCCTGCTCGCCGCCGCAGCACTGGCGACGCTGCCCTATGCGCTCGCGCTGTTCGCCTGGATGGCGCTGACCATTCCGCTCTACCTCGCGAGCCTCCGCGCGATCTGTACCGGCACAACCTTTCCCTCCTCGTTCCGCCTGCGCGACATCCTGCTCGTCGCCGCGGCGTTTCCCGCCGTGTTCGTCAATCTCGGTCACGGCCAGAACGGTTTCCTCACCACCGCTCTGCTCGGCGGCGCGCTGGTGCTGCTGGATCGCAGGCCGATCATCGCCGGCGTGCTGATCGGTCTGCTCGCCTACAAGCCGCAATTCGGCGTGCTGATCCCGCTGGTGCTGCTGGTGACGTGGCGCTGGCGCGTGATCGCAGCGGCGACGGCGACCATCGCAGCGCTCGCGCTCGTCAGCACTGCGCTGCTCGGCATGGGCGTGTGGCACGCCTTCGCTGCTTCCGCCGAGTACAGCCGCGTCGTCGTGCTGGAAGCCGGCGCGACCGGCTGGGAGAAAATCCAGTCGTTGTTCTCCGCCGTGCGCGCGCTCGGCGGCTCCGTTCATATCGCCTATGCGGCCCAGGGCATGCTGATGCTCGCGCTCGCGGCGAGCCTCGTCTGGCTCTGGCGCAGCCGTGCAGCCTATGAGCTGAAGGCGGCCGCACTCGCGCTCGCCTGCCTGCTCGCCACGCCCTACGTGCTCGACTACGACTTTGCAGCGATGGCGGTGGCGATCGCCTTCCTGGTCCGGCATGGCGCCGCTCATGGCTTCCGTGGCTACGAGATCACGCTGCTCGCGCTCGCCTGGATCATGCCGCTGATCGCCCGCACGGTGATGAGCGCGACCGGCGTGCCGCTCGGCTTGATCGTGCTGCTGACGCTCTATGGACTGACGCTGCGTCGGGCCTTGCAGGATGTGCGCATGAGTACACATCAGGCCGCCCAACTCGCAAACGCTTGATCGCTTTCAAGCCCGCGTGAGAGGTGCGTTATGCTGCGAAGCAGCAAAGCGCGGTGATTTCAATCCATTCCAACTGCGCGCCCTTGCAACGCGGCACAGCGCCCCCCATCCTATGACCGCGGGGGACGCGGACCGAGGCGTGGAGCCTCGCGGACGCATGCGTTGAAGGGTCGTCGGGATGTATACGCTTTATTCGATGCAACGGTCGGGCAACAGCTACAAGGCCCGGCTGGCATTGGCGTTGCTCTCGACACCGTACCAACTGGTCGAGGTCGACATCCTGCGCGGCGAAAGCCGCACGCCCGATTTCCTGAAAAAGAATCCGAGCGGCCAGGTGCCGCTGCTCGAGGTCGCCCCCAACCGCTACCTCGCCGAATCCAACGCCATCCTGTGGTATCTCGCCGGCGGCTCGCCGCTCGCGCCCGACGACCGCATCGATCGGGCCGAGGCGCTGCAGTGGATGTTCTTCGAGCAGCATGCGCTGGAGCCGAACATCGGCGCCGCCTACTTCTGGCTCGCGCTGGTGCGCGGCGGCCGCGAGTTGCACTCGCATTCGCTGGAGGACTGGATGGAGCGCGGCTATCGCGCGCTGCAGGTGATGGACAATCACCTGAAGACCCACGACTACTTTGCCGCCGGCCGGCTGACCGTGGCCGACATCGCGCTCTACGCCTACACCCATGTCGCCGAACAATGCGATTTCGACCTCGGCGCGTTTCCCGCCATCCGCCGCTGGCTCGACCGGGTGGCGCGGCAGCCGGGCTACGTGGCGATGGACTGGCAGCCCGATCAGGCGGACGAGCGCCACAAGCAGGCCGTCGCCGGCTGACATCTGCGCGCGAGCCTTCGCCCACCCGCAGGCAGAACCGTCCCGGAGGCATCGGCGGGTGTGCCACAATCCCGCCATCGTTTCGACGCGGCGCGCGAGAAATCCCGACAACGGAGCGACAGGATTCTTGGCCATGTTTCAAGACGCGCTGATTCGCGCGCATTGAATTCATCAAGGACTTTGACCCATGAACCGGCCCGCCCTCGAGGCAAAGGGCTTTCAGACCAGTGTGCCGCACGCCTCCGCACGGCGGTATGCGAACGCCCTGGCCACCGTATTGATGGCCGGCGCGCTGACGCTGGCGACGCTGATCGTTGTCGCAACCGTATCGCTGGAAGTCGTGAAGGCTGCGACGCTTTAATCCACAGCACTTAATAGCAACGACGACCGACCGGAGTCGGACGCCATGAAGACGCCTCTCGTCATCGTAACCGCGACGCTGAGCGCGGCGATCGCCGTGACGGCATCGCTGCTGATCGTCACCGCCACGCGCGGCGCCAACGCGACGTTCGAATCCTCGGCAGGTCCGCTCGAGGTAGAGACGGCGGCAAGCGGCCTCGTCCATCCCTGGGGCCTCGCCTTCCTGCCCGACGGCCGCATGCTGGTGACGGAACGGCCGGGCCGGCTGCGCGTCGTCGCCCGCAACGGCCAGATCTCGCCGCCGGTCGCGGGCGTGCCCGGGGTCTGGGCTTCGGGCCAAGGCGGCCTGCTCGACGTCGCGCTCGACAAGGATTTCGCGGGCAACGCGGCGATCTATCTCTGCTATGCGGAGCGCACCTCCGGCGGCGGCCGGACCGCGGTGACGCGCGCGACCTTCAACGACGAGGCCCAGCCGCGGCTGACCAATACGAAGGTGATCTTCCGCCAGGAGGGCCCGCTCTCCTCGGGCAACCACTTCGGCTGCCGCTTCGCGCAAGGCGCGGACGGCAACCTGTTCGTCGCGCTCGGCGATCACTTCGGCCCGCGCGACGAGGCGCAGAACCTCGCCAACCACCTCGGCAAGATCGTCCGCATCGCCCCCGACGGCGCCGTGCCGAAGGACAATCCGTTCGTCGGACGCAATGACGCGAAGCCGGAGATCTGGAGCTACGGCCATCGCAACGTGCAGGCGCTGGCGCTGCATCCCGTCACCGGCAGGCTGTGGGAGATCGAGCATGGTCCGCGCGGCGGTGACGAGGTCAACGTGGTCGAGAAGGGCAAGAACTACGGCTGGCCGGTGATCGGCTACGGCGTCGATTACTCGGGCGCGAAGATCCACCAGGGCACGGCCAAGGACGGCATGGAGCAGCCGGTCAAATACTGGGTGCCCTCGATCGCCCCGTCGGGCATGGCTTTCTACACCGGCAACCTGTTCCCGGCCTGGCGCGGCAGCCTGTTCACCGGCGCGCTCGCCGGCGCCATGCTGGTGCGGCTCTCCCTCGACGGGGAAAAGGTCACCGGCGAGGAGCGGCTGCTGCAGAACCTGAGCGAGCGCATCCGCGACGTGCGACAGGGGCCGGACGGCGCGCTCTGGCTGCTGACCGACAGCCCGGCCGGGCGCGTCCTGCGCGTCTCACCGGCCAAGAAGTAGCCGACGCAGCCGGCAGCCTCACCACTTGTGGAAGATGAAGAACGCGCCCGCAGCGATCAGCGCAAAGCCCGCGGCATGATTCCAGCCGAGCGGCTCCTTCAGGTACAGCACCGAGAAGGCGGCGAACACGAGCAGCGTCACCACCTCCTGGATCGTCTTCAACTGCGCCGCCGAATAGACCTCGCTGCCCCAGCGATTGGCCGGCACCGCCAGGCAATATTCGACGAGGGCGATGCCCCAGCTCACCAGAATGACGAGCGGCAGCCAGGACTGCTTGAACTTGAGGTGGCCATACCAGGCGAAGGTCATGAACACGTTGGAGGCCAGCAGCATCAAAACCGGCAAGAGGAATGGCGTGACAGATGCGGGAAGCGACGCGGGCATGGCGATCCTTGTACGGTTACGGTCCTTGCACACAGCTTTTCGGCGACAAAACGCCGCTTGGCGAGCGCCAGGAGCGGCTGTGGATAACTTTCGCGTCATCGCCATGTAACACGGCGGCCCTAACCGTAGCGTGCGCGGATCGATCCCCGTCCAGATCCGGCACCCCCAAAGCGGTCCCTGTCAGTCGCCGCGTCTGACAGGGATCGCATTTTTTTCCCCTGACCGCGGAACCGCCGATCGGCGCCACTCGCAGCCGACAGAACCGCTGCGTGCGGATATTTCATGCAATGTCCACGCCATGCAGATGCTTGACTCTGATTCCACAAAGCTGAATCCAGAGCCTGCCGCCCGCGCCGATGCCCCGCAAACTTTTGAGCCGATGATCCGCTGCTTTTTCGTTGCCCTCAGCTTCGTGGCCCTGACGCTGGTGCTGCTGCCGTTCCAGCTGATCGGCATGGTCTTCAAGCTGCCGATCCAGCGGAGCATCCCCTATTTCTATCATCGCATGCTGTGCGCGCTGATGGGCGTGCGGATTCGCGAGATCGGCAAGCGCTCGCCGGACTTCCCGCTGCTGATCCTCGCCAACCATGCCTCCTGGCTCGACATCGTCGTCATCACCGCGCTGACGCCGGCGGTGTTCGTCGCCAAGAAGGAGGTCGCAAGCTGGCCGGTGTTCGGCTGGCTCGCCAGGCTGCAGCGCACCGTGTTCATCGATCGCGAGCGGCGACATCGGACCGGCGCCGCGACCCAGGAGATCGCCGAGCGGCTGCTCGGCGGCGACGCGGTGGTGCTGTTCGCGGAAGGCACCTCCAGCGACGGCAACCGCATCCTCCCCTTCCGTTCCGCCCTGATCGGCGCGGTGCATCATGCGATCGGCACCTCGACGCACCACGAGCGCGTCACCGTGCAGCCGCTGTCGCTCGCCTATGTCAATCTCAACGGCCTGCCGATGGGCCGCACGCTGCGCAACCGCGTCGCCTGGTACGGCGATGCCGACCTTATTCCGCATCTGCTCGGCGTCTGCGCCAGCGGCGCGATCGATGTCACCGTCACCTGGGGCGAGCCGGTCTCCTACGACATGAACGCCGACCGCAAGGACATCGCCCGCGTCGCCGAACAGGCGGTGCGGACGATGACCGCGCGCGGGCGACGCATGGGGGACAACGACATCGGCAGCACCGAGCCGGCCACTGCGCCGCCGTCGGTCGCCGCCGTCGGCTGATGCGGCACCACGCCTGCCTTGGTTGCGCGGTTAGCGTCCGGCCTTCAGCCGCGCGACTTGGGCTTCCAGTTCGGCAATGCGCCGGTCGCGCTCGGCGACGACGGGAATGACATCGGCGATGTCGAGCTTCTGCGGAATATGCTGCGGACAGTTGGAATCCCATGCGGCGATCGTGAATACGATCACCTGCTCGGGCCGCGCTGCATAGTCCTTCGGCATCAGGCTTTGCAGCAGCGCCGGATCGTCCTCGATCAGGCGCGCCGTGCCCCAGATCTTGATCCGGCGGCGATTGAGATAATCGATCAGGAACAGATACGCCTTCGGATTCTCGGCGAGGTTTCCGGCGGTGATGTACTGGCGATTGCCGGTGAAGTCGGCGAAGGCGAGCGTCCGCTCGTCCAGCACATGCAGGAAGCCCGGCGGGCCGCCGCGATGCTGGATGTAGGGCTGGCCGTCGGCTGTGGCTGTGGCGAGAAGAAAACTCGTCTGCGCGGCGATGAAGGCGGCAAGATCCTCGGTGACGGTGGTGCGCCAGCCCCGCTCTTCAGCCTTGTGATAGGCGGCGCGCGATCCCTTGCGCGCCTGCACGGCTTTCACCGACGGCGTAAAGGCCACGTCGCTGGCATAGGTCTTCTTGTCTCCAGCCTCCGGCCCGGCTGCGTTCTGGCTCTCCATGGCGGCAAATCCTCGCGACGACCCGCCAAAGATAGGGCGTCCCGAATTCCGGGATAATCACGCTATTTGACAATTTATTATTGCAATTCATAGAATAATTCATGGACCGGTTCGAAGCCATGTCCGCCTTCGTGGCGGTGGTCGATCACAACGGCTTCGCGCCAGCCGCGCGGCGGCTCGGCTTGTCGCCATCCGGCGTGACGCGGCTGGTGGCCGCGCTGGAGGAGCACCTCGGCATCACGCTGCTGCGACGAACCACGCGCTCGATGACGCTGACGGACGCAGGCGCGCGCTACCTCGAACGGGCGCGAAGAATTTTGAGCGAAGTCGCCGAAGCGGAAAGCTCGGCGCAGGCCGAAAGGCTTGCGCCCTCCGGGCGGCTGATCGTTTCGGCGCCGGTGAGCTTCGGCCGCATGCATGTCGCGCCGCTGATGGCGGATTATCTGAAGCAGCATCCGGACGTGTCGGGCGAACTGATGCTGTCGGATCGCTTCGTCAACCTGGTGGAGGAAGGCTACGATCTCGCGCTGCGGATCGGCTTTCTCGCGGACTCGAGCCTGGTCGCCCGCCGCATCGGCGCAACGCGACGCATCGTCGTCGCTGCTCCATCCTACCTGAAGCGCCGTGGCACGCCGCAAACGCCGGACGATCTGCACGCTTTTGATACGATCAGCTTCCGCGGGCTCGGCGACAGCACCGGCTGGCGTTTCGCCGCGAATGGTATCGATCACCGTGTCACAGTGGCGTCACGGTACGCCACCAACAGTGCGGACAGCGCGATCCGGTACGCGGCCGATGGCGGCGGCCTTGCGCAGGTGCTCGCCTATCAAGCCGCGGATGCGATCAGGGAGAAGCGATTGACCATCGTCCTGCAGAACTACGAACGGCCGGCCCAGCCGATCCAATTCGTCTATCCGGCATCGCGCTTGTTGTCTGCGAAAGTCCGAACCTTCGTCGATCTTGCGCTGGCGACGCGTCACTGGGATTTTTAGCCGTGTCGCCGCGCACGCGCGGTTGCGTACGCAATAGTTCCGCTTGATTTCACCGGCCGTTTCGGCTTTGAAGCCGCGCGACGGCATTCGCGCGGCAAAGATCCGCCACTTCCGCCGTTTTTCCGGAGTACTGTGCAGATGACCACGTCCGCCTCGCAGATCCATGCGAAAATTACCGGCCCCATCGTGATGATCGGCTTTGGTTCGATCGGCAAAGGCACCCTGCCGCTGATCGAAAAGCACTTCGACTACGACAAGTCGCGTTTTGTCATCGTCGATCCGCACGAAGACGGCGAGCTCGCCAAGAAGCATGGTGTGCGCTTCATCAAACAGGGCGTGACGAAGGACAATTATCGCGAGCTGCTGGTTCCGCTGCTCACGCAGGGCGGCGGCCAGGGCTTCTGCGTCAATCTCTCGGTCGATACCGGGTCGGTCGACATCATGACGCTGTGCCGCGAGATCGGCGCGCTCTACGTCGACACGGTGGTCGAGCCGTGGCTCGGCTTCTACTTCGACAAGAACGCAGGCCCCGAGAAGCGCTCCAACTACGCGCTGCGTGAGACGCTGCTCGCCGCCAAGCACAAGAGCCCGGGTGGCCCGACCGCGGTGTCCACCTGCGGCGCGAATCCCGGCATGGTGTCGTGGTTCGTCAAGCAGGCGCTGATCAATCTCGCGAAGGACACCGGCCTCAGCGTCAACGAGCCGAAGAGCCGCGAAGGCTGGGGCGAACTGGCGATGAAGCTCGGCGTCAAGGGCATCCACATCGCCGAGCGCGACACGCAGCGCTCGAAGAAGCCGAAGCCGCGCGAGGTCTTCGTCAACACCTGGTCGGTGGAGGGCTTCGTTTCGGAAGGCTTGCAGCCTGCCGAACTCGGCTGGGGCACGCACGAAAAATGGATGCCGGAGAACGGCCGCGAGCACGACTTCGGCTGCAAGGCCGCGATCTATCTGCTGCAGCCCGGCGCCAACACGCGCGTCCGCTCGTGGTGTCCAACGCCGGGGCCGCAATACGGCTTTCTCGTCACCCACAACGAGTCGATCTCGATCGCCGATTACCTGACGGTGCATGACGGCCAGCGCGTCGTCTATCGCCCGACCTGCCATTACGCCTATCATCCGGCCAACGACGCGGTGCTGTCGCTGCACGAGATGTTCGGCGCCGAAGGCAAGATGCAGCCCGCGTGGCACATCCTCGACGAGAACGAGATCGAGGACGGCATCGACGAGCTCGGCGTGCTGCTCTACGGCCATGCCAAGAACGCCTACTGGTACGGCTCGCAGCTCTCGATCGAAGAGACGCGCCGCATCGCGCCGTATCAGAACGCCACCGGCCTGCAGGTGTCCTCGGCGGTGCTCGCCGGCATGGTGTGGGCGCTGGAGAATCCGACCGCCGGCATCGTCGAGGCCGATGAGCTCGACTTCCGCCGCTGCCTGGAAATCCAGTCGCCGTATCTCGGTCCGGTGAAGGGCTACTACACCGACTGGACCCCGCTGGAAAATCGCCCCGGCCTGTTCCCGGAGGATATCGACACCAGCGATCCATGGCAGTTCAGGAACATCCTGGTGCGGTGATCGCTCCGTATTCTTGCGAATGAAAAGGAAATCCCTCCCCGCCTTCCGGCGGGGAGGGATTTTTGTTCAATTGCGTTGCGCTATTTGCGGTCGATCGGCGGCGCGCTCTTTTCAGCCGGAGCCTGCGGCAACGGCGTGCCGGTGACCGGGGGCCGATCCGATGACGCCGGCGGCGACGCGCCGGTGGTCGGCGCGCGGCCATCATTGTCGTCGCGGCCTTGCGGCCGCGCCGGCTCTGGCGGCGGCGTGGTCGGACGCGTTCCGCCTGGGGTGGATTCGGCCGGCGCAGCCGGTGCGCTTTCACTCTGCGGGGCTTGCGCCTGCAATGTCGGTTGCGGCCGCATTTGATACAGCGCACCGCCGATCAGCAGCAAACCCGCCACCAGCATCGCGCTGCCGAACAGGCCGTCCTGCCAGAACGCTCGCCGCTTCTGCTCGTTGACCTGCTCCGTCATGCCAAGATTCCCAGCCGTTGCACACTTCAACTCAGCGATAACGATTCAAGAGGCAGCAGGGTTCCCACGCGCAACACCTGTTGCGAACGCGAGGCCGCCTTCGACAGCGTTTCTCTGGGAGTGTTGTAGCGGAACCAGCCGGTAGCGAACCGGCTGTGCAGGAAGGATCAGAGCGTCAGCAGGCCGGCAGCGCCGTGTTCGGTCGCGAACGCAAGCGTCGCACCCTTGGCATCCCACGCCAGCGCCGATACCGCGGCGCCATCCTTGGCGCGCGCGAGAATCTCCGCACCATCGTTGAGGCGCACCAGCATCACCGTGCCGTCGCTATAGCCCGCCGCCATGATGTCGCTCTTCGGATGACAGGCGACCATGGTGACCTTGCCGGGCAGCGGCGCCAGCATGCCGGGCTCCTTGCCCATTGGCCCGTCCTTGGCGACGAAAGGCCAGATGATGACGCAGTCCGCTCCCGAGGTTGCAAGCCCCTTGCCGCCGACGCTCCACGACATCGAACGCACGCGGCTCGGATAGCCGGTCATGCGCATATGCTTGGCATCGGCCAGGCGCCATCCGTGCAGCGCCGACTCGTGCATGGTGGTGACGAGGAAGCGGCCATCCGGACTGAAGGTAACGCCGAGATGTGAGCCCTTCCACTCCAGGAATTCCGGCGCCGCCTGCGCCATGTTCGGGAACCACAGGGTGACGCCGTTGTAGTGCGCGATCGCCAGGCGAAAGCCCTTCGGCGCGAACGCCAACCCGCCGACGGTCGAGCTCACATCATGCGAGCGTAATTCACCCTTCGGCGGCTGCACGAACGCGGTCTTGCCCGCGGACCAGGCGACCGTGCCATCCGTATGCAGCGCAACGTTATCGATCCAGCGCCGCTTCGCATCGGTGGCGAGCACCTTGACCTCGCCCTTGGCATCAACCGACACCAGCTTGCCGTCGTCGCAGCCGAGCACGGTACGCTTGCCATCCGACGCCGAGCAGAGGATGCCGCCAGCACCCACAGCGACGCGAGAGACCGCGTCATCGGCTCCGACCAGCGCGACCTGCTCCTCCGCGCCGACGAACACCGCATGCTGGCCGAGAAAGTAGGCGGCCGACACCGGACCGCCGAGATCGATCTTGCGGGCGCGATCGGTGATCGAGGTGACGGAGGCCTGCGGGCCCGAGGAATCGAAACCGGCGCTCACGATGCGATGCAGCTCTCGAAGCCGTCGCGGATCGCCTGTTCCGGCAACTCGCGACCGATGAAGACGACGCGGCTCTCGCGCGGCTCGCCGTCCTTCCATTTCCGCTGATGATCGCCTTCCAGCATCATGTGCACGCCCTGGAAGACGTAGCGGTCGTCATCGTCCTTGAAGGCGAGGATGCCCTTGGAGCGGAGAATCTTCTGGCCGTCGCGCTGCACCAGCGTCTGCAGCCAGGGCATGAACTTGTCCGGATCGAGCGGCTTGGCAGTGCGGATCGAAATCGATTGCATATCCTCGTCGTGATAATGCTTCAGCCCGCCATGCGCATGATCGTGATGGTGGTGATGATCGTGGCCATGATCATGATGGTGATGATCGTGATCGTGGTCGTCGCCAGCTTCGAGGAACTCGGGCTCGATTTCCAGAATCCGGTCGAGATCGAACGCGCCGCGCTCCAGCACGTCCTCCAGCTTGACCTGGCAGCGTTCGGTGCGATGCAGCTTGGCGTAGGGATTGATGGCGCGGATCCGCGCCTCGACCTCGGCGAGTTCCGGCTTCGAGACGAGGTCGGTCTTGTTCAGCACGATCACGTCGGCGAACGCGATCTGGTTCTTCGCCTCCGGCGCATCCTTCAGCCGCTCGCTCAGCCACTTCGCGTCGGCCACCGTCACCACCGCGTCGAGCCGGGCATTGCTCTGCACATCCTCGTCGACGAAGAAGGTCTGCGCCACCGGCGCCGGATCGGCAAGCCCGGTGGTCTCGACGATGATCGCGTCGAACTTGCCCTTGCGCTTCATCAGCCCGTCGAGGATGCGCACCAGATCGCCGCGCACGGTGCAGCAGATGCAGCCGTTGTTCATCTCGAACACTTCCTCGTCGGCACCGATCACGAGGTCGTTGTCGATGCCGATCTCGCCGAACTCGTTGACGATCACCGCGTACTTCTTGCCGTGCTGTTCCGACAGGATGCGGTTCAACAGCGTGGTCTTGCCGGCGCCGAGATAGCCGGTGAGCACGGTGACGGGGATTTTCTCGGAGGTCGCGGATTTCGCATCGGACATGGCAAGACGCTCGAACTGCTTGGATGGCTCCCCGGACAGCGGAGAACGGACGGCTGTCTAGCGCACTCCGGCGTTCGAGGCGACCCCTGCCCTGCTCATGGCGATGGGAAAAGGATGGCGTCAGCCCGCCAGCGCGTTAGCCAGGGTCCTTATATTGTGTCTGATCATGTCAATGTAAGTGGCCGCATCGCCCTTTTCATTGGTCAGGCTGTCGGAGAACAGCGTGCCGCCGAGCTTGGCGCCGGATTCCTGCGCGATCCGCCGCATCAGCCGAGGATCGCTCACATTTTCCAGAAACACGGCCGGAATCTTCTGCGCCTTGATCTGGGTGACGATGCGGGCGACATCCTTCGCGGTGGCCTCCGATTCCGTGGACACGCCCTGCGGAGCGATGAAGGCGATGCCGTAGGTGTCGGCCAGATAGCCGAACGCGTCGTGGGTGGCGATCAGCTTGCGCCGGTCGGCCGGGATGGTCTCGACGGCCTGCCGCACCTCGCGTTCCAGGTCGTCGAGCGCCTTGAGGTAGCGTTCGGCGTTGGCGCGATAGGTCTCCGCCCCCGCCGCGTCGGCACCGATCAACGCATCGCGGATGTTGGCGACGTAGATCTTGGCATTGGGCACCGACTGCCACGCATGCGGATCGGTCTCGTCGTCGTGGTGATGCCCGTGCGCATGGGTATGGTCGTCGGCCTTGGCCTTGCGCGGCGTGATGCCCTTGGTCGCAACGACGACCGCAGCCTTGTTGCCAGCCGCCTTGACCAGCCGCGCGAGCCAGCCCTCGAAGCCGAGCCCGTTGACGATGACGAGCTTGGACGCAGCCACATTGCGCGCATCCGCCGGCGTCGGCGTGTAGACATGGGCATCGCCACCGGGCCCCACCAGCATCGACACCTCGACGCGATCGCCGCCGACGTTCCTGGCGAAGTCCGCCAGGATCGAGAAGCTGGCGATCACCTTCAGCTTGTCCTGCGTCTCCTGCGCGGGCGCGGCTTTCACACCCAGCGCAGCCATCACGGCGAGACAGCAGGCTTGCAGCAACGCACGACGGATCATGACAGCCTCATGCTTCGAGATGGCGCCCCGGAAACAGCTGCCGCAACAGGCCGCTGACCGGGCCGAACAGCAGCGACACAAGATAGACCAGCGCCGTGACGAGAATAATCGCCGGTCCCGGCGGCACCTTGGTAAAGAACGACAGCACCAGCCCGGCATAACCGGAGACGATCGCGGACGCGACCGCGATCACGATCATCATCGACAGATCGCGCGCCCAGAAGCGGGCGATGCCCGCGGGCAGCACCATCAGCCCGACCGCGAGCAGCGTGCCGAGCGCGTGGAAGCCGTTGACGAGGTTGATCACCACCAGCGCGAGAAAGGCGAGATGCGCCGGCGCCCCGGCGCGGCTGACCGAGCGCAGGAACAGGGGATCGACGCACTCCATCACCAGCGGCCGCCAGATCAGCGCCAGAACGACCAGCGTCACCGTGGCATTGATGGCGATGGCGAGCAGCGTCTGGTCGTCCAGCGCCAGCACGTTGCCGAACAGAACGTGCAGCAGATCGATGTTGGTGCCGCGAATCGAGACGATGGCAACGCCGAGCGCGAGCGAGAACAGATAGAACGCCGCGAGCGACGCGTCTTCCTTCAATTCGGTGACGCGGGCGACGAGGCCCGCCAGCAACGCCACCGTGAAGCCCGCGATCAGCCCGCCGACAGTCATCGCGATCAGGTTGAGCCCCGACAGCAGGAAGCCGATCGCAGCCCCCGGCAGGATCGCATGGGCCATCGCATCGCCGACCAGGCTCATCCGCCGAAGCATCAGGAATACGCCGATCGGCGCGCCGCCCAGCGCCAGCGTCAGCATGCCGGCCAGCGCCCGGCGCATGAACTCGAACTCGACGAAGGGACCGATCAGGACGTCGTACAGCATGGACGATCAGGCTGCCCGGGCCGGTGACGGCGCATCGGCCGCGCACGCCGCCGCATGCTCGTCGAATGCTTCGCACATGCGCCGCGCGATCGCGAGATTGTCTGCGGTCAGCACCTCGGCGGTGTTGCCCCAGGCCACCGGCTCGCGCGCCAACAGCAGCGTCTCCGGAAAACTCGCCCGCACCAGGTCGATGTCGTGCAGCGCCGCCAGCACCGTGCGGCCCTCGCCATGCCAGCGCTGCACCAGCGCCAGCAGGTCGGCGGAGGTCTTCGCATCGATGGCGTTGAACGGCTCGTCGAGGACGATCAGCCGCGCATCCTGCAAGAGCAGCCGCGCGAACAGCATGCGCTGCATCTGCCCGCCCGACAGCGTGCCGATGGCGCGCGCCTCGAATCCCGTCAATCCCACCATCTGCAGCGCATGCTCGATCCGGTCGTGCTCGCGCCGCCCGATGCTGCCGAACAGGCCGGTCTGGCGCCATAGGCCCATGCTGACGAAATCGAACACCGCAATCGGAAACGTGCGGTCGATGTCGGCGATCTGCGGCAGGTAGGCGACCTCGCGCGGGCGTAAGCCGCCGAGCGCGATGCTGCCCGACAGCGGCTTCAGCATGCCGACGACGCCGCGGAACAGGGTGGATTTGCCGGCGCCGTTCGGCCCGACGACGGCGACCAGCGCACCGGGCTGCACGTCGCCGCTGAGATGATGCACGGCCGGATGCCGATCGTAGCCGAGGGTGACGTCGCGAAATGCGAGCATGCTCATGGGCCGCCTCATGTCATCGACAGGACGACGGCGCCCCACAGGGCGGCGCTGGCAAGGGCTGCCACCAGCAGCCGAACCCCGACCGACAGCCGCATGAACGACAGCGACAGCGCCGCCGGCGGATGCGGCGCGGTGTCCGCATGGGCGTGATGCGCGTGGCCGTGATGGTGGCCTTGCGCATGGTCATGACCATAGTGATCGTGCGCGTGGGAATGGTCGTGCGAGGACATGGACTTAATGTTATAATATAACATCTACACTGTCCAGAACTTCAAACCTTTGGCGATCAAGGGCTTTGTCGGTTAACCGGCGTTTACCAAGCGTCGGACGGTCAGGCGAACTGGCGCATCAGCATCAGGCCCGCGAACAGGCCGAGCACGGACACCGCCACCGACACCGCGACATAGCCGAGCGCCAGGCCGAGCTCGCCGCGCTCATACAGCAACATGGTGTCCAGCGAGAAGGCGGAGAAGGTGGTGTAGCCGCCGAGGATGCCGGTCATCAGGAACAGCCGCCAGCTCTGCGCCGCATCGCCCTTGAAGGCGAAGTAGCCGGCGAACAGCCCCATCACGATCGAGCCGGTGATGTTCACGGTCAGCGTGCCGAACGGAAAGCCGATGCCGAACGCGCGCGCACACAGCACGTTCACCATGTGGCGCAGCATCGAACCGATGCCGCCGCCCAGAAACACCAGAAGATAGTTCATGACGTCCCGAGACCGTGAGGAATCCCAACCGAGGCCCTGATGATGGTGAAAAACGACCGCAACTCAAGCGTCATGCAATCAAGCGTCATGCCATGGTGGCGACCACGCGTGTCGCGGCTATGTGCATAACGATGTGCATGACGGGCACGACGATCCTGCGCATCACGAAAACGGGGGCCGCATCGCTGCGGCCCCCGTTCGTTTCAGATGCGTGTGCGCGGCAATCACGCCGCCTTCGAGAACAGGCCCTCGACGTATTCCCAGTTCACCAGGTTCTCGACGAACGCCTTCAGATAATCCGGGCGACGGTTGCGATAGTCGATGTAGTAGGAGTGCTCCCACACGTCGCAGCCAAGGATCGGCGTCGCGCCATGCACCAGCGGGCTCTCGCCGTTCGCGGTCTTGGAGATTTCGAGCTTGCCGTTCTTCACGGCGAGCCAGCACCAGCCCGAGCCGAACTGACCGACGCCTGCGGCGATGAAGTCTTCCTTGAACTTGGCAAAGCCGCCGAGATCCTCGTCGATCTTCTTGGCGAGCTTGCCCGGCAGCTTGTCGCCGCCGCCATTCGGCTTCATCCAGTTCCAGAAATGCAGGTGGTTGTAGTGCTGGCCAGCATTGTTGAAGAGCGCGGCGTTCTTGCCGAACGAGCCCTTGACGATTTCCTCCAGCGACTTGCCCTCGAATTCCGTGCCTTTCAGCAGGTTGTTGCCATTGGTGACATAGGCCTGGTGATGCTTGTCGTGGTGATATTCCAGCGTTTCCTTCGACATATAGGGCTGGAGCGCTTCATAAGCGTAGGGCAAATTCGGAAGCGTGAAGGTCATGGATATAGTCCGCTCTGGTGGGAGGTCCTGACTAACGCTGCATCGCGGAACTGGTTTCGCCACACATCGTAGGTCAGCATGCGGATCGACATTAGCCCCGGAGACCCGACATGGGAAGCGGTGGAACCGCTTCTCGAAACCGCCGCACGTCCGGGAAATCCTTGCCTGGAAGGATGTCGTTTGGTCGCACGCGAGCCGGCGTGTCCTCATCCGGGACGATGCTCCGCCGCATGACGTGGTGTGTCATGTCGGTCTGTTCGAACGTCAGGCGCTGTGGAATGACAGGCCGGTGACGCTCGGCGGCATCGGCGGCGTCGCCACCCGGCCGGACCGGCAGAGATCGGGCCTCGCATCGGCGGCCATGAAGCAGGCGACCGCCTGCTTTGCGCGCGAGGGAAAGGATTTCGCCGTTCTGTTCTGCGAACCGCACAACCATGCCTTCTATCGCAACCTCGGCTGGCATGAATTCGGCGGCGCGGTGTTCTGCGAGCAGCCGCAGGGACGCATTCGCTTCGCGGTGATGGCGACTTTCGTCTATGGTCTGCAGCTTGCCCCGCGCGACGGCACAATCGACCTGCGCGGACTGCCATGGTGACATGCGCGTTTCGCGCGCGAGCGGCGGCGGCAAAATGCTATATTTGACGTCTTGCGCCGACTGCCCTGTTTGACGGCCAGAACCAGAGCGCTGCACACCAAAACGCAGCGCATTCCCGGGGGAAACCATGGCCGATCTCGGACAGACGGAGGTTGCTGCGACTCAGCCTGAGCCGCCCGCGGCACCTGCCACCGGCCGGCCGCAGAACTACATCCTCGAAGGGCCGATCACGTCGACGCTGCTCCGTCTCGCGACACCGAACATCCTGGCGATGGGGGCCGGCATCAGCGTGCTGATCGCCGAAACCACCTATATCGGCCTGCTCGGCATCGCGCCGCTCGCCGCCATCGCGCTGATGTTTCCGCTGATCATCCTGATGATGACCATGTCCGGCGGGGCAATGGGCGGCGGCGTCGCCTCGGCGATCGCGCGCGCAATGGGCGCCGGCGACACCCATCGCGCCTCGACGCTGGCGCTGCACGCGCTGACCATCGGCATCGCCGTCGGCGCCACCTTCAGCGTGCTGCTCTTGGTGTTCGGCGAGCAACTGCTGATCTGGATGGGCGGCCGCAACGATGTGCT
The DNA here is from genome assembly GCF_000516555.1 of Afipia sp. P52-10. Classification (NCBI taxonomy): domain Bacteria; kingdom Pseudomonadati; phylum Pseudomonadota; class Alphaproteobacteria; order Hyphomicrobiales; family Nitrobacteraceae; genus Afipia; species Afipia sp. P52-10. The sequence goes on from NZ_AZSJ01000003.1 coordinate 734,292, forward strand.
GCGCGAGGCGAAGGCGTTCTCGCAGATCTACTTTTCCGGTGTGGTGCTGATCTGGGTGATGAATACGCTGGTGGCGATCCTGCGCGGCACCGGCAACATGGCGCTGCCGTCGATGATCGTGTTCTCGTCGGCCGCCTGCCAGATCATTCTCGGCGGCACGCTAAGCCTCGGCCTGTTCGGCGTGCCGCAATTCGGCATCCGCGGCATCGCCGTCGGCCAGCTCTCCGGCGTCGCCATCGGTGTCGCGGTGATGGGCTGGTACATTCTCTCCGGCCGCAGCCGCGTCTCGCTGCGCGTGCCCAATTTTCAGTTTCATCGCGAGATGTTCACCGACATCCTCAAGGTCGGCGCCCTCGCCTGCTTCTATCCGGTGCAGTCGGTGCTGACCGCCGGTGTGCTGACCTCGATGCTCGCGCATTTCGGCCCCGAAGTGCTGGCGGCCTACGGCATCGGCGCGCGGCTGGAATTCTTCCTCACCTCGATCGCGTTCTCCTGCGGCGTCGCCTCGGTGCCGATGGTCGGCATGGCGGTGGGCGCCGGACGGATTCGCCGCGCCCGCCGGGTCGCCTGGACCGGCGCCGTGATCTCCGCTGTCGGCGTCGGCGCGCTGGTCGCCCCGCTGGCGCTGTTCCCGGATCTATGGACCGGCCTGTTCACCGAAAACCCGACCGTGCGCAAGGCGGCCGGCCAATACCTGCTGATCGCCGGCCCGATGTTCTCGCTGCTCGGCGTCGGCATCTCGCTCTACTTCTCCTCGCAGGGCGCGGCGAAGGTGCTGGGCTCGGTGCTGGCGCAGTCGGTGCGGCTCGCGGTGGTGATCCTCGGCGGACTGTGGCTGATGAAGACCGACGCGGGCTACATCTGGTTCTTCGTGCTGGCGGGTGCGGCGATGGCTTCGTTCGGACTGTTCACCGCCGCAACCGTCCGCCTCACCTCCTGGGGCACCGAATTGCGGCCCACCCCTCAAGCCTCATGAGGCTTGAGTTGCATGGGTGCACCGCGCGCGGCGCAAGGCGTCTGCGCCTCATGTGCGCCGCGCCCAGGTCCATTCCGAAAACTCGCTTCCCACCCACCCGCCGACGTGCCCTAAAGGCCGGTGCGGGGATGCGAGAACGTCCATGGCCGCATCCGGAAGACTGATGGCAAACGCCCACGTTGCGCGCACCACAAGCCCGAGCGAACCGCCGCCGCCGCGCGCGCCGCTGCCCAATCCGCTGCTCGACGATCCGATCCTGCCGCGGCTGTTGAAGCTCGCGGGACCGAACGTGCTCGCCCTCACCGCCGGCATCGGCGTGGTGGTGGCGGAAACCTCCTACATCGGCCGGCTCGGCACCGAGCCGCTAGCGGCGATGGCGTTGGTGTTCCCGTTCGTCATCCTGACCATGACCATGTCCGGCGGCGCGGTCGGCGGCGGCGTGTCCTCGGCGGTCGCCCGTGCGCTCGGCGCCGATGACGATGACCGCGCGTCCGCGCTCGCGTTGCACGCGCTGCTCATCGCAGTCTGCTTCGGCCTGACCTTCACCATCGTCATGCAGGTGTTCGGGCGCGACCTGCTGGCGCTGCTCGGCGGCCGTGGCCGGGTGCTGGAAGAGGCGGTGAGCTATGTCCGCATCTTCTTCGCCGGCGTGGTGATCCCCTGGCTGATGCAGACGCTGTCGTCGATCCTGCGCGGCACCGGCAACATGAAGCTGCCGTCGGCGATGCAACTGAGTTCGGCGGCGATCCAGATCGTGCTCGGCGGCTCGCTCGCGCTCGGCCTCGGCCCGTTTCCGCAGCTCGGCATGCGCGGCGTCGCCACCGGAACGCTGATCGCGTTTTCCGTCGCCGTCACCAGCATGGCGCTCTATCTTTTGTCCGGCCGCAGCCGGGTGAAGCTGCGCGTCAAGGCGTTCCGCTTCCAGCGCGAGATGTTCTTCGACATCCTGAAAGTCGGTGCGGTGGCGATGTTCTCGCCGCTGCAGGTGGTGCTGGCCGCGACCATCTTCACCCACCTGCTGGCGCGCTTCGGCACCGAGGTCCTCGCCGGCTACGGCATCGGCACAAGGCTCGAATTCATGCTGACCTCGATCGCGTTTGCAGTCGGCGCGGCATCGACGCCGATGGTCGGCATGGCGATCGGCGCCGGCAACGTCACCCGTGCCCGCCGCGTCGCCTGGACCGCCGGTCTCGTTTCCTTCATCGCGGTCGGCTCGGTCGGCACCTTCATCTCGATCTTCCCGCATCTGTGGGTGAACCTGTTCACCGACGATCCTGGCGTGCGCGCGGCGAGCCATCGCTACCTGTCGATCGCGGGCCCGATGTTCGCCTTCATCGGCCTCAACATGTCGCTCTATTTCTCATCGCAAGGCGCGGCGAAGATCATCGGCCCGGTGTTCTCGCAGACGCTGCGGCTCGCCTTCATCGGCCTCGGCGGCCTGTGGCTCGCCACCATCGATGCATCGCCCACCACCTATTTCATCCTGACCGCGAGTTCGATGGTGCTGCTCGGCGGCTTCTGCGCGCTGGTGGTCTGGCTGACGCCGTGGACGCCACGGCACCCGCCGCGCAAGCCCTGAACCCACCCATCGGCGCCCGCGAGGGTACGCCGCATCGCAGCCATGACAAATCATGAGCCGCGGCCGCCTTCTTTTTTGATATGATGATAATAATATTTCGGACGTCGCCACCCGGGGCGCAGGAACAACAAAAATGACCGACGATACGATCGACGCGACGTCCCGCCTGGCCACCGCGCCGCGCCAGCCCGCCCCAACCAAGGGGATCGCTGCGAACGCCAACGAGCCGACGAAGCCCAACCCGGTGTTCGAAGGACCGATCTTGTCGATCCTGCTGCGGTTCGCACTGCCGAACATGGCATCGGTGAGCGCAGCAACCCTCGTTGTCATCGCTGAGACGAGCTACATCGGCCTCCTCGGCCTCGAGCCGCTGGCCGCGATCGCCTTGGTGTTTCCGTTCGTCATCCTGATGGGAATGATGTCGGGGGGCGCGATGGGTGGCGGCGTGTCGTCCGCGGTCAGCCGCGCGCTTGGTGCCGGCGACCTGACGCGCGCCTCGACGCTCGCGCTGCATGCGCTGATCATCGGCCTGGGTGGCGGCCTGCTGTTCTTGACCGTGATGCTCGTGTTCGGACCGACATTCTTTGCCGCCCTCGGCGGCAAGGGCCGCGTGCTCGACGAAGCGACCGCCTATGCCAACGTGCTGTTCATCGGCGCCATCGGCATGTGGCTGTCGAACACCTGCGCGTCGATCCTGCGCGGCACCGGCAACATGCGGCTGCCGTCGGCAACGCTGCTGACGATTGCCGCCTGCCAGATCGCCATCGGCGGCACGTTCGGCCTCGGCCTGTTCGGTCTGCCGCAGCTCGGCATGCCCGGCGTCGCGTCCGGCCATTTGATCGCCTACACCGGCGGCGCGGCGTTCCTGTTGTTCATGCTGTTCAGCGGCCGCAGCCGGCTGAAGCTGAATTGGCGCGCCTTCCGCCCCGACCGCGCGATGTTTGCCGACATCCTGAAGGTCGGCGCGGTGGCCTGCCTGTCGCCGCTGCAATCGGTGGCGACGGTGCTGATCTTCACCCGCCTGCTCTCACGCTACGGAACGATCACGCTCGCCGGTTATGGCATCGGCGCGCGGCTTGAATTCATGCTGGTGCCGATCGCCGCCTCGATCGGACAAGCCTCGCTGCCGATCGTCGGCATGAATGTCGGCGCCGGCAACGTCGAGCGCGCACGCAAGGTCGCCTGGGCCGCAGGCCTGCTCTCCGGCGGCATCATCGGCGCGATCGGCCTCGTGCTGGCGATCGCGCCGGACCTGTGGGCGGCGCGCTTCACCGACAACACCGAGGTGCTCGCCTCGGCGCGGCAATACTTCCACATGGCCGGTCCCGGCTTCGGCTTCCTCGGCCTCGCGCTGAGCCTCTATTTCGCCTCGCAGGGCTCCGGCAAGATCGTCGGCCCGGTGCTGGCGCAGAGCGGACGGCTGGTGGTTGTCGTCGTCGGCGGGCTCGCGCTGCTGGCCCTCGACGCGCCGGGCTGGTGCCTGTTCCTGCTCGCGGCAGCGTCGATGGTGGTGTACGGTGGCCTCGCAGCCCTGTCAGTCTGGCTCACGTCATGGGGACCGGCCCGTCCGGTATCGAAACCGGCGTAGCCTTGAGGAGAGCGAGCTTCGGGAGAGAGCTTGGCGATGCGTTACGGCAAGGATCACAAGGAAGAAACGCATAAGCGTGTGGTGGAAGCGGCGGCGCGGCGCTTTCGCAAGGATGGCATCGGCTCGACCGGCGTGGTCGATCTGATGGCGGACGCCGGTCTCACCCATGGCGGCTTCTATGCGCACTTCGCCTCGAAGGAGACCCTGGTCAAGGAAGCGCTGGTGGCGGCCTCGATCAAGAGCCGCGCGCATCTGCAGATGCAGATCGACGAAGCGCGGGCCACAGGCCGCGATCCGCTGGAGGCGATCGTGCGCTCCTACCTGACGATCGGCCATCGCGACCGCCCCGAGCGCGGCTGCTGCGTCGCCGCGCTGGGCTCCGAGATTGCCCGCCATCCGCGCAAGACCCGTGAAGCCTTCACCGAAGGGCTGGAGAAGACGTTCGGCATCATCGCCGGCACGCTGCCGGACCGCGTACCGAACCGCAAGGAGCGCGCCTGTGCGATCTTCTCGATCCTGGTCGGCGCCCTGCAGATTTCCCGCGCCATCAGCGACAGCGCCACGTCGCAGACCGTGCTCGACGCCGCCGTCGCAGCCGCGCTGCAAATTGGCCGCTGCACCGAAGCCTGATCCTCGAGCCTGGTGCTCAAGCCTGATGCTCACCTGGCTTTTCGCTTTTCTCGCCCGTCGGAGTCCCTTGCGATGATCACCGCCGTCAACCACCTCGCCTTTGCCGCACACGATGTCGAGGCGGTCGCCTCCGACTACGAGATCGTGCTGGATCGCAAGGCCGAGCGTTACCATGCCGCCGACGGCTCGCCGTTCTGCCGCTTTCAACTCGCCAACGTCGCTCTGGAGATATCCGCGGCAAACGGTCGCGCCGAAGGCCTGACCGGACTCGGCTTCGAAGTCGGTGACATCAAGAGCACCGTGCACAAGCTGCAGCGCCGCGGTCTCGCGATCGGAGCGATCACCGACCAGACCTTCAAGAGCCCGTCCCACGCCATCGCCCGGCACCACGCGGAGATCGATCCGGCCTCGACGCACGGCGTGCGCTTCTCGCTGGTCGAGACGCTGAGCGAACCGACCCCTCACATGACATCCAGCGTCAGCGGCCTCGACCATGTGGTGATCCGCAGTCCTAATCCCGAGCGCGCGGTCGCACTCTACGGCGGACGGCTCGGCCTCGACTTCGCGCTCGACCGCACCAATGCGGATTGGGGTTCGCGGCTGCTGTTCTTCTGGTCGGGCGGCGTGCGGGTGGAGATCGGCCATGCGCTCGCGAAGGGCGTCTCCGACAAGCCGGACTCGCTGTGGGGGCTTGCCTGGCGTGTCGACGATGCGGCGCGGACACAGCAGCGCTTGCAGCAGGCCGGCATCAACACGTCGGAGGCCAAGGCCGGCCGTAGGCCAGGCAGCCAGGTGCTGACGGTGCGCGAGCGGACCGGCAATGTGCCGACCATCATGCTGAGCGCCACGCAGAAAGAGGCAGACGTTACGGCCGCCTGAGCGATGAATAGACAAGTTTGCAACACAGCGAGAGATTTGATTCAGCAAACCTGAATCGAGCCGCGCGTCGCCCTAGAACCGTCACCTTGTTGATGCGAAGAGAACGAGCACGCGCCGTCGCGCGAATGCTGCCGGCAGGATGTCCGGCTTAGCTGAAAACAGATGGGGGCTCCGGTGAGACTGCCTGCACTTACAGGTTTCGCAATGACGTTGGTTGCGGCGATGGTGCTGGGAACATCCACCGCGCGAAGCCAGAGCGATCCGTCAGGCATCTGGCTCACGCAAGCGGGTGACGCACAGGTGCATGTGCATCAGTGTGGCGGCGGCATTTGCGGTAAGATCGTCTGGCTGCGTGATCCGATCGACAAAAATACCGGCCGGCCGCAGATCGACGACAAGAATCCCAACCCGGCCCTCGCCCGCCGCCCGGTGATGGGCATGACCATCTTCTCGACCATGCAGCCGACCGCAGCCAACCGCTGGAGCGGCCGCATCTACAACGCCGACGATGGTCAGACTTACGCCGCCAATCTGACGCTGCAGTCGGCAAACGTGCTCGAGGTGCAAGGCTGCATGGGCGCCCTGTGCGGCGCCGAGACGTGGCGGAAAGTCTCCGATGCCCCCGGTGCCAAGAAGAAGAGCGCGAAATAACGCGCTGCTTCCTGCGTGATAGCTGCGCATCTTGGATTGCTGCGCATCGCCACACGGGCATCAGCTTACATCGCGTCATGAAAGATGATGCCGAGGGTGTGGCGCTGTCCGGCGCGCACCCGGCTGACGCCGTGGCGCAGGTTGACGCGATAGCTGCCGCGCGTGCCCCGCACAGGGCGATGATGCACGGCGAACACCGCCGCCTCCCCCTGACGCAGCGGCACCACCTCGGCGCGTGACTGCATACGCGGCCGCTGCTCGGTGAGCACGAATTCCCCGCCTTCGAAATCGCGGCCCGGCTCCGACAGCAGGATCACCACCTGCAGCGGAAACACATGTTCGCCATAGATGTCCTGATGCAGGCAATTGTAATCGCCTTCGCGATAGCGCAGCAGCAGCGGCGTCGGCCGCGCCTGGCCGGCCTTGTGGCACTGTCGGATGTAGTCGGCATGGGCCGCCGGATAGCGCGCCGCAATTCCCATGGTTTCGTTCCAGGCATTGGCGGCGGGCGCGAGCCCCGCATAGAGCGCAGGACGCAGCGCCGCGATCAGCTCCGGCAGCGGATAGGCGAAGTACTTGTACTCGCCTTTGCCGAACCCATGGCGCGCCATGATGACGGTGCTGCGGAAGAGCCCATCCCGGTCGTAGAGCCCGGCGAGATCGCGGCACGCCTGCACCGACAGCAGCCGCCCGAGCGGCGCCCAGCCGGATTGATCGAGATGCGCAGTCACCTGCGTCCAGTCGATCGCGTCCGCGCGGAGCATGCGCTCCGGTGCGGCCTGTTTGCTGCTTGCTGTCGCGCCCATGCCTGAAGTCCCGTGATCAAGACACGAGACCTAACGCAGGACTGGCGCAAGCAGCCACCCGTTTCCTGATCCGCCTCCGCCGCAACGCCTCTTCCCGGCGGAGGCCGAACGATTTTCCGGCGAAGGCAACTGGTGGCGCGCGGCCCTGCACGGCCGCGCGGCGCGATCGCGCCCTCAGTCTTTCCTGGCGAGCCCCAGCCGCTCGATCAGCGCCTTCTCGACCTTCATCTGCTCGGCGACGAACTTTCCATAATCCGCCGTGTTCAGATAGTTCGGCGTCATCTCGTAGCGGTCGAGCGCTTCCAGCACCGCAGGCTCATGGATCGCCTTGGCGAAGGCGTCGTGGATCTTGGCGACGACCTTGGGGTCCATCCCCTTCGGCCCGCCGACACCCCATGGCGATTCGATCACGAGACCGTAGCCAAGCTCCTTCAGCGTCGGCACGCCGGGGAACGCCTTGCGCGGCTCCGACGTCCAGACGTTGAGGTAGCGTGCCTTGCCGGTGTCGACCAACGGCTTGGCGGCGGCGATGCTGCCCGCCCCGAGCATCACATGCCCGCCGGCGACCGCAGCCACCACCTCGGCCGTGCCCTTGAAGGGAACGTGCGTCAGCTTGACGCCGATCTTCTCGGCGATCTGCTCGACGCCGAGATGCAGCGAGCCGCCCGCACCCGGCGAACCATATGTCACCTTGCCGGGATTGGCCTTGGCGTAATCGATGAACTCCTGCCAGGTCTTGAACGGCGCCGCCGTGCTTGCGTACATGCCGAACACGTAGCCGGTCAGATGCACGATGTAGGTGAAGTCGTCGGCGCTCCACGAGGTCTTCTGCATGTAGGGCAGCCGGAAGATCGGCACCGTGATCTGGCCGATGGTGTAGCCATCCGGCTTGGCGCTCGCGCCCATCACCGCGATGCCGACGGTGCCCGAGCCACCGGCCTTGTTGTCGATGATGATCGGCTGGCCGAGATGCTTCTGCGCCGCTTCGGCGATGGCGCGCATCGCCACATCGGTCGGCCCGCCCGCGGGCCAGGGCACGATCAGCGTGACCGGGCGAGCCGGAAAATCCTGTGCCAACACCGGGCTGGACGGTACTGTACCGCACAACGGCAGCAGACCCGCCATCGCTCCGAGAATAGAACGCCTGAACCGCGACGACATGAACCTGCTCCTTGGGTTGTTCGATTTTGCCGGCACATTAGTCAGCCTCCATCATGCCGACAACGCCGATGCACGCATGGCGATCGCGAGAAATGGCGCGGCTGGAAACGATTCAGGCGGCTCGCGCCTCCTGCAACGCAATCTCCGGGCGCGCGGCTTGCCGCCTCGTCCGCGCGCATTTTACATCCGTAAATCTCGTCGGCGCGGCCGACGCGCAAGGTTCGCCGGTTGCGAAACGCGAGTGCAGCCCGCACACTGCGGCCCGACCGACAATGCCCAACGACAAGGGATAGCCCGTGAAGATCGATATCCTTGACACCATCCCCGACATGCTCGGTGAGAGCCCGCTGTGGGATGCGCAGAGCCAGCGGCTGTTCTGGGTCGACGTGGTCAACAGCACCGTGCGGGCGCTCGATCCCGCCACCGGCAAGGAGCAGGCGTGGACGGCGCCGAGCCACATCGGCTCGATCGGGCTCGCGCCGAACGACAGCCTGATCCTCGCGCTGCAGGATGGCTTCTACCGGCTGCACCTGCCATCGTCGGCGATCGAACTGATCGCGCGGCTGCCGACGGTCGATCCGCGCGCCCGGCTGAATGACGGCAAGATGGATCGCCAGGGCCGCTACATCTGCGGCAGCATGGGTCTGCATGCCGATCCGATCGGCGTGCTGTATCGCCTGACCGCACCGGCCGCACTCGAGCCGCTCGCCGACGGCATTCGCATTTCCAATGCGATCTGCTTCAGCCCGAAGGGCGACCGCCTGTACTTCGCCGACAGCATGGCGCAGGCGATCGTGGTGCGCGACTACGATGGCGACGGAACGGCGGTCGGCGAGCCACGCCTGTTCCTCGACATCAAGCCGCTGAACTCGGCACCGGACGGCGCTACGGTGGATAGCGACGGCAATCTCTGGGTGGCGCTGGTGCGGACCGGGCAGATCGCGCGCGTCGCTCCGGACGGCAAGGTGGCGGCGATCATCGACCTGCCGGTCGATTATCCCTCCTGCCCGGCGTTCGGCGGCGCGAACATGGATACGCTGTTCGTCACCTCGATCCGCGACTCCGGCACCGGGCGGATGGTGTCCAAGCACGAGAACGCCGGCAAGGTGTTCGCCCTCACCGGCCTGGGGGTCACGGGCCTGCCGGAAACACGCTTCCAGGACTGACGACGAGACCACCGCCGACAATCAGCGCGCGGCGTGGCGGGCGGCGATGTTGATCGCCGCCCGCAGCGCGAGCCTCAGGCCTTGTGAGGAGCGATCAGGAATTTCTCGCCGGTCGCGCGCTTGTTGTAGGCGGCCACCACGTCGAGCTGCAGCATTTCGGACAGTGAGACGACCTGCGTGTAGTGGCTCGCGAACGTGGTCTTGATCTCCGCCGCCACGCGGTCGCGCAGCCGCTGGGCGTCGGCGGGGCCGATCTTGTCGAGAAACGGCATCAGCAGCCAACCGCTGAGACTCCAGGCACTGCCGTAGTTGCTGCGGTTCAGCACCGTCGGCGCGGTGTTCAGCCGCCCATAGGAATAGACCTGCTTGAACACGGTCGAGCCGTAGCGGCTGTAGTTCGCGGCACTGGCGCTGGCGACCCGCTCCATGCAGGTGAGGATCTGGTCGGCGAGGTTGCCGCCGCCCACCGCATCGAACGCGATCGTGGCGCCGGTCGCTTCCAGCGCCTTGGTCAAATCGGCCAGGAAGGTCGCCGACGACGAGTCGCAGACGTGTTTGGCGCCGGCCTTGCGCAACAGCTCCACCTGCTGCGGGCTGCGCACGATGTTGACGAGGCCGATGCCATCCTTGAGGCAGATCCGGTTCAGCATCTGGCCGAGGTTGGAGGCGGCTGCGGTATGCACCAGCGCCGTGTGCCCCTCCCGGCGCATGGTCTCGGTCATGCCGAGCGCCGTCAGCGGATTGACGAAGCAGGACGCGCCTTCCGCAGCCGTGGTGCCCGCCGGCAGCGCCAGGCAGTCGGCGGCCTTGATGCGGCGATACTGCGCGTACATCGCGCCGCCAAACATGCCCACCATCTTGCCGAGCAGCGCCTGCGCGGCCTCGGAGCTCCCGGCCTTGATGACCGTGCCCGCGCCCTCGTTGCCGACCGGCATCGATCGGTCGAGACGGCCCGCCATCGCCTGCAGCGCGGCCTGCGACACCGGTGCCGTCAGCACCGGTCGATCCTGCGGTCCGGAAACGGACGCCGCGGTCATGTCGGCGCCGCCGAGCAGCAGCCCGAGATCGGACGGATTGATCGGTGAGGCCTCGATGCGGACGATCACCTCGTCGGCGGCAGGCTCCGGCACCGGCACCGGCTCCAAGGACACCTGGAGCTGCCCTCCCTTCGTCACCAACGAGCGAAGCTCAAGTCCTGTTTCAATCCCCTCGGCCACGTTTCTCTCCATCAAGATGCTCTAGCGCATGCGGCAAACGCCTTATCAGCTTGCCATCGCCGACGCAAAAGCACGCTCTCGCCTACGGAAAAGTGAGCGCCATTGGCGCCCACGTTGCGGAACGTTTCGCGCAGCCGAGGATTAAACTGCCGCAGTATTATGTGCGCAGGAGACTTTGATCATGAGACCGTTCGCAGTGGCGCTCGCAAGTGCCGCGATCCTTTTCACCGTAGGGCAGGCCGGGGCACAGCAGCCTGCGACCACGCCCCAGCCGCCAGCCGCAGCACCGACGCCAGCGACCCCGGACACCAAGGCCGGGACCGATGCCAAGAAAGGCCCTGACGCCAAGAGCGAGAGCACCGACTCGAAGGCGGCACCCACGCCTGCAGAGTCCGCTGCCAAGGGCACTGATGCGAAAAACCCGGCTGCGCCGAGCACAGATGCCAAGGGTACCGATGCCAAGAGCGCTGATAGCAAGAGCGCTGGCGCCAAGAGCGGCAACGCGAAGGCAGCCTCCACCACGGCAAAGAGCGCCAAATCGAATTCAGCACGCAAGGCGCACACAAGTCAGCGCAAGGCCGCCAGACACCATCGCCACTACCGCCACCGGCACGCTCGGCCCTATCGTTATTATGAGGAGCGTCCCTATCGGCGCAGTTACGGCTATCATTACGGCTATGGCCCGCGTTACCGGTACGGCTACGGACCGGACTTCGGATGGGGCCCCGATCCGGGCGATCTCGCCTGGCCGCCCTTCCACTTCCGCCCCTATTGGTGAGCGATCATCGGGTAAGCAATCATCGATGACCGCGCAGCCGCCGAACCAGCCGGTTCGGCGGCTTCTTCGTGGGCAGGCAGGCGTTTTTTTCGTCGGCAAGCAGACGTTCAAGCACCGATCGTCGCCTCGCATTCTCGTGGGTTGACCAGCCGAGCGCGCAGGCGCCGTTCAGCGCATCTGTGAAGCGAAGACCAAGCGTGGTGCGCCACCGCACCGAACAGACGATCTGAAGCCCTGTTGGCGGTGCGTTCCGTGTCGCGACGTTCCTTTCCGCGACGGTGCTGCTTGCGATGCAATTCTCCCCGCGCAAGCCAAGCCCGTTGTCGGCAAGGCGGCTTTCAAACGGCGTGTACATTCCGCAAACTTCAGATAGGCTCGCGCCATAAGAATAAAATACCAACGAAGTTTGGGAGGATACACGGATGCACCATCGCCTCACCCGTCGCGATCTTCTTGTCTCAGCCGCGGGCGCGGCCAGCGCCTCGCTGCTTGCGGCGCCGGCGATTGCGCAGAGCTGGCCCTCGAAACCGATCCGCATGATCATCGGCGACGCAGCCGGCGGCGGCACCGACCAGGTGAGCCGCGTGTTTGTCGAGTATCTGACGAAGAAACTTGGACAGACGGTGGTGGCCGACAACCGGCCGGGCGCCAACGGTGTGGTCGCAGCCACCGAACTCAAGAATGCAGCGCCAGACGGCTACACCTTCCTTTACATGGTGGGCTCTGCGCTGATGACGCAGAAGCTTCTGCACAAGAACCTGCCCTACGATCCGGTGAAGGACTTCGAGCCGGTGGCGGCGCAGCCGGTCGCCGGCTTGCCGCTCGTCACCAATCCGTCGGTCGGCGCCAAAACTCTCGAGCAGTTCATCGATTACGCCCGCAAGAATCCCACCAACATCGGCACCTATGGCGCGGGATCGCTGGCGCATGTCGGCATCGCCGCGATGGAGAAATTCTACAAGGTGCCGTTCACGCCGGTCCATTATCGCGGCAGCGGCTTGATGTGGGCCGATCTCGCCGCGGGCTCGCTGCATGGCGGGCTCGGCGGCGGCGCCGGCGGCTTGAACGTCGTCAACATGGGCAAGGGAAAGGCCGTCGCCATCCAGGGCCGCAACCGTCTCCTCAATTTTCCGGATGTGCCGACGTTCCTCGAACTCGGCGGAACGGATCCGGGGCTGTCGCTGATGAGCGTCACCGGAATCCTGGCACCGGTCGGTGTGCCGGATCAGATCCTCGACACCATCTCCACGCTGTCGGTCGAGGCCGGCCAGGATGAAGCCACCTGGCAGAAGTTCATGACCGCCGGCGCGGAGCAACGATCGATCGGCCGCGCCGAATTCAAACGCTGGGTGCGCGAGGAAGGACCGGTGTGGACCGAATTGACCGCAGGCCTCGGCTTGACGCCGACCTGACGCGCAACCTGTACGTGACCTCGCTCAGCCTGCGGCGATTGCAGATGGATCGTCGCAGGACCACGGTCCAGCCGCTGCAAGATTGAAGGCTCTGAAAAGACTACAGAAATCAAAAATCCCGCAGCGCCGGCCACGGGATTATCGAGAACGTTGGTTGCGGGGATAGGATTTGAACCTATGACCTTCAGGTTATGAGCCTGACGAGCTACCGGGCTGCTCCACCCCGCGCCAATGGCGTTTGCGAACCGCAGTTCGCGTTGCGGCGCGTGTGTAGCAATCATGATCCGCTTTGGAAAGGGCCAGAAGCGATCTTTTTGATGATTTTGCGACACCGCCGAAAACGCAGATAATATCTGGAAAAGTCGATGCAAGGGGCGGCCCTTGCGGATGCGATCTGTTGCGCTCCGCAGCGGTTCCAGCCGCCTGCGGACGCCGGCAGCCTGTGAGCTCCCGCCATCACGCCAGCAGAAATCCACCATCGACGGTGATGACGGAGCCGGTCATGTAGCGCGAGGCCTGCGATGCCAACAGCAGGATCGCGCCGTCGAGGTCGGCGGCCGCGCCCAGCCGCCGCTGCGGAATGCCCTTGATCAGCCGCTCGCCCGCGGGCGTCGCCCAGAACTCGTGATTGAATTCGGTGTCGATATAACCCGGCGCCAATGCGTTGACGCGAATGCTTTTCGACGCCCACTCCAGCGCCAGCGATTTCGTGAGCTGAAGCAGCGCCGCTTTCGAGGCCGAGTAGGTCGAGACGTGCCCCATCACGCCGATGCCGAGCACCGACGAAATGTTGATGATGCTGCCGCCCGCCTTGCGCGCGATCATCCGCCGCGCGATCTCGGTCGCCACCGTGAACGCCCCCTTGAGATTGGCGTTCAGCACCTTGTCCCAGTCGGCTTCGGTCTGGTCAACCGCGGCCTTCTCAACCACCACGCCGGCATTGTTGATCAGCACTGAAACCGGCCCGAGCGCCTTCTCCGCCGTATCCAGCGCCTGCACGATCGAGCCGCCGTCGGTCACATCCATCCGCACCGCGATCGCCTGGCCGCCGTTCATCTTCAGCTCGCTGGCCAGGCTCTCCAGCTTGTCCACCTGCCGCGCGGCGAGCACCACAGCGGCGCCATGCGCCGCCAACAACCGTGCGAAATGCCGTCCGAGCCCCTGCGACGCGCCGGTGACGAGAACAACTTCCTTCGAGACATCGAACAGATCGGCCATAATGGACTTCCACGTGGAACGAGCGATGATCACCATCTGCCATGCCATGCTGATATGCTCAAGCAACGGCCGCAGAGAGCTTTTCCAGCCCTCTGAAACCTGCTTGAAATTCCAGCCGAAACGATGACGCGGAGGAGCCAATGGATCTGGGGATTGCCAACAAGAAGGCGCTGGTCTGCGCATCCAGCAAGGGTCTGGGACGGGCCTGTGCCGAGTTCCTCGCCGCCGATGGCGTACACCTGACGCTGGTTGCGCGCGGTGCGGACGCGCTCGCCCAGACGGCCGCCGACATCCGCGCGCGCTACAAGGTCGAGGTGACCGAAGTGGCGACCGACATCACCACGCCCGCCGGCCGCGAGGCGGCGCTGAAGGCCTGTCCGGAGCCGGACATCCTCATCAACAACGCTGGCGGGCCGCCGCCGGGCGATTTCCGCAACTGGACGCGCGACGATTGGATCAAGGCGCTCGACGCCAACATGCTGACGCCAATCGAACTGATCAAGGCGACGGTGGACGGCATGATGGCCCGCAAGTGGGGCCGCATCGTCAACATCACCTCCGCCGCCGTGAAGGCGCCGATCGACCAGCTCGGTTTGTCGAACGGCGCGCGCGCCGGTCTCACCGGCTTCGTCGCCGGCCTGTCGCGCAAGACGATCGTCAACGGCGTCACCATCAACAACCTGCTGCCGGGGCCGTTCGTCACCGACCGCATCCGCACCACCAATGCGGCCGAGGCCAGCAAGGCCGGCATCCCGGTCGATGCACTGATCGAAAAGCGCTCGAAGGAACATCCGGCCGGCCGCTTCGGCGATCCGGCCGAGTTCGGTGCCGCCTGTGCCTTCCTGTGCAGCCAGTATGCCGGTTTCATTACCGGGCAGAACCTGCTGCTCGACGGCGGCGCCTTCCGCGGCACGCTGTCCTGATCGTCATCAAGATCATCCCAAGTCCCAACAACAAGAAACCGACCAAGAAGGAAGACGATGAAAGCAGTATGGTATGATCGGCAGGGGCCCGCCCGCGAGGTGTTCGTCTATGGCGAGGTGCCGACCCCGAATGCCGGCCAGGGCGAAGTCCGCATCAAGCTCGAGGCCTCCGGCGTCAATCCGTCCGACACTTATCGCCGCATGGGCACCGCGGGCCCGATGGAATATCCGCGCGTGATCGCCAACAGCGACGGCGCCGGCATCGTCGATCAGGTCGGCCCCGGCGCCAAGCGCTTCAAGGTGGGCGATCGCATCTGGCTCTACAACGGCCAGCGCAACGGCCGCGCTTTCGGCACCGCGGCTGAATACATCGCGCTGGACGAAAATCTGGTCACGCCGCTGCCGGACAATGTCTCGTTCGCCGAAGGCGCGACGCTCGGCGTGCCGGGCATGACCGCCTGGGTCTGCCTCTATCACGCAGGCCCGGTGAAGGATCAGACGGTGCTCGTCACCGGCGGCGCCGGTGCCGTGGGCCACTATGGTATCCAGCTCGCGAAATGGGGCGGCGCGCGCGTCATCACCACCGTCTCCTCGCCGCAGAAAGCGGAAATCGCCAAGGCGGCGGGCGCCGATCTCATCATCAATTACAAGACCGAAAACGTCGCCGAGCGCGTGCTGGCGTTCGCGCCCGAAGGCGTCGATCGGATCGTCGAAGTCGATTTCGGCGGCAACATCGAGACCACCGAGAAGATCCTCGGCCGCTTCTCCACGGTCGCGATCTACGCCACCAAGGGCAACCTGAAGCCGCAGGTGACGATCCGCACGCTGACGCAGAAGAACGTCACCGTCTACGGCATGCAACTGCCGCTGACGCCGATGCCGCTGCAACGCAAGGCCCAGGCCGGCATGGCCGAGTGGCTCGCCAGCGGCAGGCATATCCACATGGTGGCACAACAGTTTCCGCTGAAGGAAACCGTCGACGCGCATCTGGCGGTCGAAGCCGGCACCAAGCTCGGCACCGTGATCGTCGACTGCGCTCGCTGACGCAAAACAACGGCTCGGAACGGCATCGCTCCGGGCCCTCACGGCCTTGCGCGCGACCGCGCGCCAATCATACCGTGCAAACACGCTAAACAATAACAATCAGGGAGAGACGCATGCGCTGGACGGTCGGCAAGGTGAAGATCACCAAAATCACCGAGATCGAGGTGGCGGGCGGTACCCGTTTCATGCTGCCGCAGGCGACCTACAACGAAATCCAGCAGATGCCCTGGCTCATTCCGGATTTCGCGACCGAGGAAGGCAAGCTGAAGATGTCGATCCATTCGCTGATCGTCGAAACGCCGACGCGGCGGATCGTGGTGGACACCTGCATCGGCAACGACAAGCAGAATCGCGGCGTGCCGACCTGGAACAACCTGAAGAAGCCGTTCCTCGAGGATATGACCAAGGCCGGCTATCCGCCGGACTCGATCGACACCGTGTTCTGCACGCATCTGCATGTGGACCACGTCGGCTGGAACACCAAGCTGGTCGACGGCAAGTGGGTGCCGACCTTCGAGAACGCGCGCTACGTGTTCGTAAAGCCCGAATACGAATACTGGAAGACGCACGCGCCGACGCCTTCGCACGCGGCCGTATTCGAGGATTCGGTGAAGCCGATCATCGATGCCAACAAGGCCGACCTGGTGGCGCCGGATGCCAAGCTCTGCGAAGAGTTGACGCTGATCTCCACCCCCGGCCACAGCCCGGGCCATGTCAGCATTCACATCAAGTCCGACGGCGAGGAAGGCCTGCTCACCGGCGACGTCGCGCATCATCCCTGCCAGATGTGGCACATGGAGTGGTCGTCATCGCCAGATTCCGATCCCGTACAGTCCACCAAGACCAAGCGCGAGCTGTTTTCGCGCTTCGCCGACACCAAGACGCTGGTGATCGGCGGGCATTTCAATGCCGGCTACATCAAGCGCGAGGGCGATCGTTTCAAATACGTCGCGGCGTGACGCGTAGGATAGAGGATAACGGTGGCGTCGAAGGGCGATCGCGCCGCCGTTTGACCGCGACTTGTCCTCAACATTCGAAATTTTTTTTCTGCTGCATCGCGACAGCATTGTGCGCAAAACGCCGTTCGCGCTTCGCATCGCACCTTGCGAGAAGCGCGCGCGGTCCGCGCATTTTCCGATCACCTCAGCCCCGTCATTACGCACCGCGATATGGCCGCCGGCGGGCTCCGGACCGTCCGCTTGCGTACGATCACGAAACGGTGTCAAAGTGACGCATGGGGTGCGGACGACATTTGATGTCGATCGCCAAGAAGAAAAAGAAACAAGAACAAAAAGAAAAGCACAAAACAGGAAGAAAAGAACAAAAACGGTCGTCGAAACACGCTGGGGAGGAACTGCCTTGAAGGGAGTCGTACGCCTGCTTCTTGCATCCGGAGCCGGACTGGCCACAGCCACAGCGGCAAACGCCGCGGACCTGCCGGTCAAAGCCAAACCCATCGAATACGTGAAGATCTGCTCGCTCTACGGCGCGGGCTTCTACTACATCCCGGGCACCGATACCTGCATCCGCATCGGCGGACACATCCGCTCGGAAATCAGCTTCGGCAACGGCCGCGGCACGGCCACCCAGTCCTGGACCGCCACCGACGGCAACGCGACCAACACCCGCGATCGCGACCAATTCTACACCCGCACCCGCGTCTTCCTGCAGACCGACGTCCGCACGCAGACCGACTTCGGCACGCTGCGCGCGTTCTCGCTCATTCGCTACGAGATCAGCACGCCGGTCGGATTGACCTCGGCAGCGGGCACGATCTTCAACGACGCCGCCATCATCCAGTGGGGCGGATTCACGATCGGCAAGCTCGGCACGTCGTTCATCGACAATCCGTGGAATTACGCCTTCAAGTATTCCGCCTACACATTTGGAACACCGGACACCGCGAGCGGTCCATTCGCCGTCGCCTATACGCATCAGTTCGGCAACGGCGTCACCGCCTCGGTGTCCCTGGAAGACGGCAAGTTCCGCAAGCGCGGCAACTACAACGGCGCGACACCGCTCAGCGCCTGGGGTAATCCCGCTGTCGGCACCGACACTCGCGGCGGCAACACCTGGCCTGAGATCGTCGGCCAGTTCCGGATCGAGCAGGCGTGGGGCGGCTTCCACCTCGCCGGACATCTCGTCAACAACCACATCGCCTATGCCTGCGGCGCATCCGGGGCGACCTGCACCGAGATCACCGGGCCGACGCCGGCCGACAAGATCGGCGGCGGCGTCACCGCGGCGATGAAACTCAACGTGCCGACCGGCGTCAACGACGCGCTGTATATCTCCGGCTCGTACTCGCTGGGCAACACCCAGGACGCCTTCAACTCGACCCTGGTGCAGCCGGCCGGCTTCGGCATCTTCGGCAGCAGCAACCTCAACTATGGCAGCATCGTCGGCGGCTACCAGTTCGATTCGGTGTACTCCACCGCTGGCGGCGCGGGCGCTGGCAAGGTGTTCGGCCCGACCGGACAGCAACTGACCAAGACCTATGGCGGCCTGCTCGCTTTCGAGCATGGCTGGGATGCGGCCTGGCGGACCTCGGTCTTCGGCGGCGTTCAGGTGATCGACTACAACGAAACCGCCAACGCGATCCTCTGCTCGCGGCAGGGGCCGGGCAGCGCCGCCGGAACGCTGTCGAATGCGGGCACGACCTGCAACATGGACTATCGCATCTACGGCGTCGGCACCCGCACCTACTGGAGCGGCATCCGCGACTTCCAGATCGGCGTCGAAATGATCTGGACCAACCATCACTCGGGCAACAAGGGCGCAACCTACACGCTGCCGGCGACGCTGGGCTACAAGCCCGCCGTTGCCTACGAGGTCAAAGACCAGAACGTGTTCTCGGGCATGCTGGCGGTGCGCCGCTTCTTCTGAGCAGCCGTCACATGCGCTGCAACGACAGCGCCCAATGCCAAAAGAGCCGCCGGCGAGCCCCACGCCGGCGGCATTCTTCTTTCGGAAGCGACTCCCAAGCCACGCCTGTCATCGCCTGGATGAAGCGGGAAGAATGCGGCCGCCGCGAACAGCGCAAAAAGTGTCGCCCATCGCACGGATTCTGGGTTAGAGACTTTGCGGAACCATCATGTCCCGGAGAGCGCGATCATGAAACTCGTCAGATTTGGTGGAGTGGGTCAGGAGCGGCCAGGCATCCTCGACAAGGACGGCCACATCCGGGATCTGTCCGCGCATGTGAAGGACATCTCCGGCGAGGTGCTGTCCGAGGAGGGCTTGCAGCGCATCGGCGCGATCGATCCGTTGAGCCTGCCGCGGATGCCGGACGGCGTACGGCTCGGCGCGCCGGTGGCGACGCCGTCGAAGTTCGTCGCCATCGGCCTGAACTATGCCGACCATGCCGCCGAGACCGGCGCGGCGATCCCGAAGGAGCCGATCATCTTCCTGAAGGCTGTCACCTCGATGTCCGGCCCGCATGATCCGGTGGAGAAGCCGCGCGATTCCACCAAGCTCGACTGGGAAGTCGAACTCGGGCTGATCATCGGCAAGCGGGCGAAGTATGTCGAGGAGGCCGACGCGCTCTCCCATGTCGCCGGCTACTGCCTCGCCAACGACGTCTCCGAGCGCAATTTCCAGATCGAGCGCGAGGGGCAATGGACCAAGGGCAAATCGCACGACACATTCGGCCCGCTCGGGCCCTGGCTCGTGACCAAGGATGAGATCGCCGACCCGCAGAACCTGTCGATGTGGCTCGACGTCAACGGCGAGCGGCAGCAGACCGGAACGACCGCCACCATGATCTTCAAGATTCCGAAGATCATCGCCTACGTCTCGCGTTTCATGACGCTGCTGCCCGGCGACGTGATCGTCACCGGCACACCGCCGGGCGTCGGCTCCGGCAAGAAGCCGCAACGCTTCCTCAATGTCGGCGACGTGGTGACGCTCGGCGTCGAAGGCCTCGGCACCCAACGCCAGCAGATCGTCGCCGCCTGACCGGCGGGCCGTTGGCGATTGCCGCGCCCGGCGGCAATCGCCAACAATCGACAATGATCCTCGTCCAAGAAAGACAACAACGATGAAGCTGACCTTCTCCCCCGCCTCGCCTTATGCGCGCAAGGTGCGCGTTGTCGCGATCGAGCTCGGCCTGATCGATCAGATCGAATTCGTTCCAGCGACGGTGTCGCCCGGCACGCCGAACGAGGCCTACTCGCGCGACGTCAGTCCGCTGCGGAAGCTGCCGGCACTGATCCTCGACGACGGCACCACCATCGTCGATTCCTACGTGATCGCGGAGTATCTCGACGAGCGGGCGGGCGGCGGCAAGCTGATCCCCGCCTCCGGCGCGGAGAAATGGCGCGTGAAGACCGAGCACGCGATCACCCAGGGCATGCTGGAGGCGATGCTGCTCTGCCGCTACGAGAAGCTGCTGCGGCCGGAGGAGAAGCGCTGGGACGTGTGGCTGAATGATCAGTGGGATCGGGCCTGGCAGGGCTTCGCATTGTTCGAGCACCGCACCGACACGCTGGCGCGGCCGCTCGACATCGCCCAGATCGGCCTTGTCTGCGCGCTGGGCTACGCCGACTTCCGTTTCCCCGACTGCGGCTGGCGCAAGGCCTTCCCGAAGGTGGCCGCGTTCCACGAGCGGATGATGCAGCGGCCGTCGATCAAGGAGACGGTGCCGCCGCCCGCGTAAAGCCAGACATCCACCGCCGACGTGAGTTTCGAAAGAGCAGGAGCGATCGCATATGACCCTCACCCTGACCGTCGGCGACCTGACCATCCATCGCATCATCGAGGCGGAGGGACGCTTTCTCCCCGCCCTCGAGATGCTCGCAGGGCTGACGCCGGAATTGCTCGCCGAGAACCGCCACTGGCTGCAACCGCACGCGCTCGATCCCGACGACGTCTTCAAGCTCTGCTTCCAGTCCTATGTGGTGCGCACGCCGCATCACACCATTCTGGTCGACAGCTGCATCGGCAACGACAAGCCGCGCGGCCGCGCCGAATGGAGCATGAAGACCGACGACACCTATCTGCGCGCGCTGAAGGCTGCGGGTTTCGCGGTCGAAGACATCGACTACGTGATGTGCACGCATCTG
This sequence comes from Afipia sp. P52-10, assembly GCF_000516555.1. Taxonomy (NCBI): domain Bacteria; kingdom Pseudomonadati; phylum Pseudomonadota; class Alphaproteobacteria; order Hyphomicrobiales; family Nitrobacteraceae; genus Afipia; species Afipia sp. P52-10. The sequence goes on from NZ_AZSJ01000003.1 coordinate 755,383, forward strand.
CATGTCGATCATGTCGGCTGGAACACGCGGCTGGAAAGCGGACGCTGGGTGCCGACGTTTCCGAACGCGCGCTACATCTTCGGCAAGCAGGAACACGACCACTGGGCCGCGCTGCATGCGACCAAGCCAAACCCGGTCTACGGCGACAGCGTGCTGCCGGTGATCGAAGCCAACAAGGCCGACCTGGTGAACAACGACCACCAGCTCGGCGACCATGTACGGCTGCTGGCCACGCCCGGACACACACCAGGTCATGTCGCGATCTGCTTTGGCGCCAAGGGCGACGATGCGGTGATGTCCGGCGACCTGATGCACACGCCGCTGCAGACGCGCTACCCGGAGCTGTCTGCCAATTTCGACACCGACAAGGCGCAGGCCGCCGCCACCCGGCGAAGTTTCCTGGAGCGCTATTGCGACACCAGGACGCTCTGCTGCACGGCGCATTTCCCCTCGCCGTCGGTCGGGCGGATCACGCGTTGGGGCGACGGCTTCACGTGTGATGCGGTTGCCGGCTGACAACAGCCAATAGAGCATTTTGCTTCTGATCGAATCAGAACCAAAGCTCTCGATTCTTGTTTTGGCGCGTTTTCACGCGAACTGGTTCCATCCCGGACCAGGGTCCGGGACAGGCTTTCGCTCGAAAACGCGCTAGTCGAACAGCGACGGCGTGTGATTGACGTAGGCGCCTTCGATCGCCAGCATCTTCAGCTTGGTCTTGACGCCGCCGTTGGCGGAGAAGCCGCCAGGCTTGCCGCCGGCGGCCAGCACGCGATGGCATGGCACCACGATCGGGAACGGATTCTGCCCGAGCGCCTGGCCGACATCGCGCGACAGCTCGACACCGCCGAGCTGCTTGGCGATATCGCCGTAAGTCAGCGTCGAACCCGGCGGAATCGTCCGCGCGATCTGATAGACGCCGCGATTGAAGTCGGGCACCAGCGACATATCGAGGGCGATGTCGTCGAGCGCGACCTTCTCGCCGGCCAACAAGGCCGTCATCCCCTCGATCGCATGGGCGACCGCCGGCGACGGCGCCGCTTCCGGCAGTTCACCGCCGCTGCGCTGGAACAGCCGCGTCCGCGTCTGCGCCTCGTTCGGCTGCGGCAGCTGGACGCCGGTCAATCCATGCGCGTTCCAGGCGACGCCGCAGCGGCCGAGTTCGGTATCAAAGAGAGCAAAACCTGATGACGTCATGGCATCCAACCGATGGCACGAAAGGTTCGGACAATCCTCGCTAAGATGGGCGTCTTGCACGCAAATCACCACCCGTTTCCGGACATTTGCACCGGCGGAACAACGCCTCGGCGGGCCCCGCCGATGCACGCAGGGAGTGGCCAGAGGCGCGGAAAACCGGCTAAAAGACCGGCCGAACTTCCCTGACCTGTCGTATCACCGCATGAGCCTGGAATCCGTTCAAGCCTTCTTCGCCGAACACGCCCCCGACATCGAGGTGCTGGTCACCGAGGCGAGCTCCGCCACCGTGCTCGAAGCCGCTGCGGCTCACAACGTCACGCCGGCCCAGATCGCCAAGACGCTGTCGCTGCGCGTCGGCGGACAGATCCTGCTCGTGGTCACGAGCGGCGAGGCACGTCTCGACAATCGCAAGGTGAAGGAGCATTTCGGCGGCAAGGCCTCGATGCTCGGCGCCGACGAGGTTGAGACCGTCACCGGTCATCCGGTCGGCGGCGTCTGCCCGTTCGGCCTCGCCACGGCGCTGCCGGTCTATTGCGACGTCTCGCTGAAGGCGTTCGACGAGGTCGTGCCCGCCGCGGGCTCGCGCAACAGCGCGCTGCGGATTTCGCCACAGCGCATGGCAGACCTCACCGGCGCACGCTGGATCGACGTCTGCAAGGAACCGGCGCAGGACGCCGCTGCGGCTGGCGCCTGACCGTCCCGCTTCGGCACAGCGTTGGAGACCAGCATCCGCGGTGATAGCCTTTCTCCTGGCGCTTCAGCTCGGGAGACGATCATGACCTTTCGCTTCGCCGTCGCACCAACGCTTGTGCTCGCAGGAACGCTGCTGCTGCCGACGATCACGCAAGCGGCCGCCGACGAAACGCTGAAGGCCGCCGCGAGCAAAGCCCAGCCCGCCGTGATCGAAAGCCTGCGCGAGATGGT